>NZ_JCAFYN010000007.1:0-120471 GCF_059374735.1 Enterococcus sp. GPZ-007
AAGCCTCCTTCTTTTGATAAGTTAAGGATAGCGTTTTCTTGTGATCGTTTTCATTTTTATTTTTCGAAAAATCCTTCGAAATATTTAGACTGATTTTTTACTTGAACGAAAACCCTTAAAATTTTTTTCTTTTTCCTTGATTATTTTTTGATCCTCCCAATTTTCTTTTTTTTACTTAAAAATTCGATTTCACTCATGCCGGTTATCCTTTATAGTTAAATTAGCAAAGGATTTGAGGAGGTCAAAAAAATGAAGAAGAAGCTATTTATTTTTACTTCGTTCTTCTTGCTGCTTTTTCTCTCTGGTTGTGCTCTGGAAAAGCAAGCGAAGAAAGATGAAATTGTCATTGGGTTTTCTCAATTAGGAAATGAAAGCGCTTGGCGAGAAAGAAATACACAATCGATTACAGATGCTGTGGCTTCAGAAAACTATAAACTTCTTTTTGCGAATGGCCAGCAAAAGCAAAGCAAACAAATTAAGGACCTCCGCTCTTTTATCGCTTCCCGTGTGGATATCATTGTGTTATCTCCTATAGTAGAAACAGGCTGGGAGAATGTCCTCTCTGAAGCGAAAGAGGCGGGAATCCCCGTCTTATTAAATGATCGAGAAATTCACACCGATGACTCCTCTTTGTACCAAGCACTGATCGGTACCGACGCCATCGAACAAGGAAAAAAAGCGGCAGAGTTTTTAAAGAAAAAGTTTCAAGGGAAAAATGAGCCGATCAACATTGTCGAAGTCAAGGGAACGAAGGGGGCTTCTTCTGCTGAAAATCGAAGCATCGGATTCCGACAGGCACTGGAGGGCGATGAACGGTTCCAGATCGTTCATTCGGAAAACGCTGATTACATGCTGTCAAAGGGCAAACAAGTGATCGAAAAAATGTATCGGGAAAAGCAATTAGACAATGTCGATGTCCTATTCAGTCATAATGATGACATGACGATCGGGATCGTAGAATTCTTGAGAACTACTCCAATACGCCCCGGAAAAGATCTCGTCGTCGTCTCTGTCGATGCGCAACAAGAAGCCATCGATTTACTGAAGGCCGGCGAAATCAACTGTACGGTTGAATGCAACCCTGATTCGGGTCCGAAACTAGTGAAAGTGATTGATCGCTTGTTGAATAACGGACCGCTAGAAAAAGAATACTATCTCGACGAAAAGGTTTTTTCTGAGTTCACTGATCTATCAGCCATCAAGGATCGGGGGTATTAATATGTTTCTAAAAAAAATAGCTCCTTCGAGTATCAAAGAAGCCCTTTCTTTCTGTAATCGAACGATGATTCTTTTAACGATCCTGCCTGTATTGCTGATTTCTTGCTTCTATCTGGTCAATATGTACCGCTATCAAAACATTATCAGTAATGTAAACTTCGCCAATAAAATTCGTTCCTCCGCGACTTCAGAAATAAGTACTGCTTTATGGTACCAAGTAGCTGGTAAGAATGAGGATAAAGAAAAGCCGATCGATATCATCGCCCGCTATGAATCGCAACTTGAGGAGCTAAAAGACCAGGCCTCCTCAAATGAGCATAGGCAAACGGCGGTGGTGGCCTCTCGCATTTTGCAAACGATCGAACGTTACGCTTGGGAGATCGATTCGAATATCAACAACAACGAACCCGTTGAAAAAAATGAAGAAATCATCGAGGAAATCTATGAAGTAAATGAGCTTTTGGATGATACCTTAGGCGAATACGTCACCAGTGAGATCAATCTAGCCGCGCAAAAAAACAGTCAAATCAGCCAGATCATTATTGCCTTGGTTTTTTTAGAGCTCGTGATCATTATCGGCTTGCTGATATTCGTAAGATATTTCCAAAGATATTTAGACCGGTCTATTCAAGTCCCTATTCACCGCTTTTCCAACATGGTATCCGAAATTTCGCAGGGAAACTGGCAGGTCCGGGTGCAGGATGTCGATGTCAAAGAATTAGACTCCTTGGGAAATGATCTGAACAAGATGGCGAACCAAGTCGAGATCCTGTTTGAAGAAAACACTCAAAAACAAAAAAGCTTGGCGGTTTCGGAAATGAAGGTCCTCCAGGCACAAATCACGCCGCACTTTATCTACAATACGCTAGATGCCATATTGACCTTGTCCCAACAAAATGACGGGGAAAAAGTTCAAGAGATCACCTATGCCCTATCGAACTATTTCAAGATCACGCTGAATAAGGGCAATGAGTGGATCACAGTCAATCGTGAACTGCAGCATATTGAAAGTTACCTAGCGATTCTAAAAATTCGTTACGGCCCGATTCTCTCCTACTCGATCACTGTTGATCCTGATATTCGCCAAACCGTCATCCTAAAAATGATTCTGCAGCCCTTGGTTGAAAATGCCATGTATCATGGCATTAAAAAAAGCCGCGGTCGGGGAAAAATAGCTATTTCCGGGGAACGCAAAGGCAAACAACTCTGTTTTACCATCACGGATAATGGGATAGGCATGCGCGTGGAAAAATTGAACGAGGTGAAGGCGAATCTGATCGATTCAGTGAGTGAAAAAGTCGATTCCTCTGATTTAGGAGGATACGGACTATACGATGTTTATCGGCGCTTAAAACTTTATTTTTCGGACCAAGCGGATCTATCGATCGAAAGTACGTATAAAACTGGTACGAGGATCACCATCCTTTTACCTGCAAAAGAAGGTCATGAACATGGAGAATAAACTAAAGGTTTTTATTGTTGAAGATGAGTTGCTGATCAGAGATACCTTGCGCAATTTATTAGTAAAATTTGAAGAGGAGTATCAGGTCATTTACGCTGGCGAGGCCAGTGATGGGGAAATTGCGCTATCGATGATCCAAGAGATCAAACCCGATATCCTGCTGACAGATATCAAGATGCCTTTCATGGATGGCCTAACGTTGGCGAAATATGCCAAAGAGCTTTTCCCCTGGATTCATATCGTCATCATCAGCGGTTTTCAAGATTTTAGCTACTTACAGGAATCCATTTCAATCGGCGTTGAAGGCTATTTAACAAAACCGATTCACCCGGAAGACCTCGGTGAAGTAATCGATTGAATCAAAAAAAATCGCGCAAAAAAATTATTGGAGCAAAGCGCCCCCAAGCAACAAGAAAAAATGATTAGCTTCGAATACTACAAAGAGCATTTTATCAACAAATTACTTCAGGGAAAATATTCTGCTGATGCGCTTTTCGAACGGGAAAAAGACTTGAACTTCATTTTTATGGGGAAATCCTTTACCGTGCTTTCAGTAAAATTAACGCCTGTTTCTCAGCAGAAATCCTTCTATCACCAGCTCATCACACTCTTTTCGGACTTGTTTCAGGAGGATAAGCAAGTCTTTCTAACCATCCTTGATGACTTTACCATGACGGGAATCATCAGTGGAAACTCAGTCAAAGATTCGGTCAATAAAGCCTATTACGTTGCAGACATCATCCAATATGAATTGCAAAAAAATGCGATCCAAGATTTTTTGATCGGGATCGGCAGCAGTACGAATCGTTTATCCGAACTGGTATCCATTTTGCAGGCGACCATCAGCAAAGTGATGCTGCAGCCTTATTCGGATCACCATATCGTTGAGATCACGATGAATTCAAAGCCGATCAAAAACACGCAAAAAAAGCTGAAAAAAATGCTGGAGAAGGATACCTTAGATTTACAAGAGATTCTTGATCAAATCGAAAAAGAGCTCTCCTTTGAAAAAAATGAAAATCCTGCAATCTATAAATCAATTCTAGATACTTTGCTGTCATACATTAAACAATTAGATGAAGAAGCCTATTTTACCGTTTCACAAGAATATACCGCCAATCAATTAGAAATGATCAGTCAGACAGCTCCCCTCTTCAAGCTGACTGCCAGACTATTGCTAGAAGAAATAAACAAGATCAAAGTCAATCGGAAAAAAAAGACCAATTGGACAAGAGCGGATGGGATTATCGAACAATGTATCGCTTACTTGGAAAAAAACTTCGATGATCCCAATATCTCTCTGCAATCGATGGCTGAACGATTGAAAATCAGCCCCGCCTATTTAAGTACGATTTTCTCCCAAAATAAAAATATCACCTTTATCGAATGCTTGACCGCTATCCGAATGGATCACGCCGCTATTTTATTGGAAACCACTAGTAAGAAGATCATCGACATCACCTTTGAAGTCGGCTATAACGATCCAAACTATTTTAGCTTCACCTTCAAAAAAAGAACCGGACTGACACCTAAAGAATTTCGGAAAAAACAGCAGCTTTCTGGAGGGTAAACGGCTCATACACAAAAAACAGGGCTGACCCGAATCTGCTGGGTCAGTCCTGTTGATTATTTTAACTAAAATGATATTCTTTACGCTTCAAGGCTTCCCATTTCCAATCTTCGACCTCTGGAATATCTGTTCCTTCTGTCCGAATAAAGTCATGGTGTTTTGCCAAAGTCTGATCCATTTGTGCAGAAAATTCTTTCGCATCATCCGCAAGTACTGCGTTAGCAGCGTCTTGTGCTAAGTGGAAACGGTCCATTTCACTGAAGACACGCATATCAAATGGTGTCGTGATGTCCCCGTTTTCACGGTAGCCGTGGATGTGCAGATTATGATTGTGGCGATCAAAGAAGATATCGCGGACCATGCCTTCATAGCCATGGAAAGCAAAGACGATTGGTTTGTCAGCTGTGAAGATCGCATCGAATTCTTCATCGGTTAATCCGCGAGGATCAATATCTGGGTGACGTAATTTCAAGATATCCACCACGTTGACAAAACGAATCTTCAAATCAGGGAACGCTTTGTTCAAGATCGATACAGCGGCTAAAGCTTCTAAGTTTGGTTCTGTTCCGGCTGCTGCGATCACAACATCAGGTTCTTCACCATTATCGGTACTTGCCCAGTCGATGACCTTCAAGCCTTTTTCGACTAATTCTTCCGCTTCATCAGCAGAATAGAATTGCGGACGCGGATGTTTACTTGAAACGATCAAGTTGATGACTTGTTTATCCTGCATTGTTTTATCCATGACTGCCATTAAGCTGTTGGCATCTGCTGGCAAGTATTCACGAATAAATTCTGGTTTTTTCTCAGCCAAATGAGTTAATACACCTGGGTCTTGGTGGGTATAGCCATTATGGTCTTGTTGGAATACCGTAGACGTCGCAATCAAATTCAACGCTGGGTATTCTTTACGCCAAGCGTGAGCACTGGCTTTACGCATCCATTTGAAATGCTGCGTCAACATAGAGTCTACTACCCGCAAGAAGGATTCGTAGCTGGCGAAGAATCCATGACGACCAGTCAATACATAGCCTTCCAAGAAACCTTCCGCTTGGTGTTCAGATAATTGCCCATCGATTACACGACCGACAGATGATTGCCATTCATCGGTACTGTTTTTTGGTTCCATCCATTGACGATTTGTGACATCAAAGACTTTGTTCAAACGATTTGATTTTGTTTCATCTGGTCCAAAAATACGGAAGTTCGTTGGATTTTCAGTAATCATATCACGCGCTTGTTGACCAAAGACAATCATATCTTGCGCCATTACTGCGCCTGGTGTAGTTGTATCGATCGCATATTCTTTCCAGTTTGGCATCTTCATTGGTTGTGGATCGATCCCGCCGTTCGTGATTGGGTTCGTAGACATCCGATGATCGCCTTTTGGAGAAATTTCTTTTAGTTCTTTAACGATTTTTCCCTTTTCATCAAACAATTCCTCTGGACGGTATGATTTTAACCAATCCACTAATTTATCCGCATGCTCCATATCTTCTGAGCTTACTGGGATTGGCACTTGATGGGCACGGAAGGTTCCTTCTAATTGTTCGCCGTCCCATGTTTGCGGGCCAGTCCAGCCTTTTGGTGTACGGAATAAGATCACTGGCCATTTTGGCATTTCAGCATCTTCCGCTTTGCCTTTGCGGGCTTCTGCTTGGATGTCTTTGATTTCTGTGATTACTTTATCTAAGGTCTCAGCCATGATTGGGTGAACTTTTTCAGGATCTGTACCTTCAACAAAGTAAGGCTTCCAGCCCAATCCTTCAAAATATTTCTGCAAATCTTCATCACTCTTACGAGAAAGGATTGTCGGATTTGAAATTTTTCCGCCATTTAGGTAAACGATTGGCAATACTGCGCCGTCATTGACTGGGTTGATGAACACATTTGAGAACCAACCGCCAGCTAACGGACCTGTTTCTGCTTCGCCGTCACCTACGACAGTCGCTGCAATCACATCTGGATTATCTAAGATCGCACCTGTCGCATGTGATAATGAGTAGCCAAGCTCGCCGCCTTCATGGATTGAGCCAGGTGTTTCTGGCGCCGCGTGTGAAGCGATCCCGCCTGGGAATGAGAACATTTTGAACAGTTTCTTCAAACCAGCTTCGTCTTCCGTGACTTCTGGATAGATTTCACTATAGCTGCCATCGATATATGAGTTTGAAACCATTACTTGACCACCATGACCAGGGCCTTCAATGTAGAACATGTTCAAGTCATATTTATTGATTGCGCGGTTAAGATGCGCGTACAGAAAGTTTTGTCCTGCGATAGTTCCCCAGTGACCGATCGGATGTGTCTTCACATCGTCTTTTTCCAGTGGTTTTCTCAATAATGGATTATCTTTCAAGTACATCTGCGCAACTGAAATATAGTTCGCTGCACGCCACCATGCATCTACCTTTTCAAGATACTCTTTTGAGTCAAAATTGGTTTTCATAACTAAAAAACTCCTTTATAGTTGTTTTTACTTTTATTATTTTAGTACAATATACCTTTAATTAATCTGAAAGTAAACCCTTTTGTCGAAATTATTAGTATTTTTTACTTTAATTACTTTAATAAACTATCGGCTTGGTCTTCCAACCCGATAGTTTTAAGTTTATTTGATTGTCACATACTCCAAATCAACCAATTTCGCCCAAGTAATGATTTGCTCAGTCGTCAGATTCAAGGATACTACGGTATGATGCCCACCGCCTGTTTCGATCCATTTACCAACGCCCTCATGGAAATTAGGTTTTACCTTCCACAGCACCCGTGCCACTGGCAAGTTCGGTGCCGCTTCAGTCGGTTCAAAAGCTTCCACTTCGTTAATCAGCAGCTTGTAGTGTGTACCAAAATCAGCCATTGAAACCACCACACCATCGCCAGCTTTTCCGTCAAAGACTAAACGAGCAGGATCTTCACGGTCCCCCATTGATAATGGCGAAACAACAATTTTCGGTTTATTCACCGCTAATGTCGGATCAACCTCCATCATGTGAGATTGTAGAATCGCCTCTTTGCCAGCTACTAACTCATAAGTATAATCCTCCATGAAGCCAGTGTTTTGATTGTGGGCCATAACCTTCATCAAACGATCCAACGCTGCTGTTTTCCAATCACCTTCGCCAGCGAAGCCGTAGCCTTCCGCCATTAAACGCTGCACAGCTAAGCCTGGTAATTGCTGCATGCCATACAAATCTTCAAAGTTCGATGTGAAGGCATTGTAATCCCCTGCTTCTAAGAAACGACGAATGCCGATTTCTTGCTTGGCTTGGACTTTGACGTGGGCCTCCCATGTTTCATGATCGTAGTCACCATAGTCAAAATCATACAATTCTTTGTATTCAGCAAATAAAGCCTCGACTTCTTCATCCTTGACGGCATCAACATATTGCACCAGATCACCAATCCCAAAGTAGTCTACCACCCAGCCAAATTGAATCTGCGCTTCGACTTTATCACCCTCGGTTACCGCGACATTTCGCATATTGTCGCCAAAGCGAGCCACTTTGATATTGAAGCTTTCGTTAAAGGCTACCGCTACATCCATCCAGTCAGCGATTTGTTTTTGAACACCGGCTGTTTGCCAATAACCGACAACGATCTGATTTTGTTTTTTCAAGCGGGCATTGATGAAACCATATTCACGATCGCCATGAGCCGATTGGTTCAAGTTCATGAAGTCCATGTCGATCGTATCCCACGGAATACTTTCATTGAATTGGGTAGCTAAATGCAACAAAGGCTTTTGTAATAGCTTCGTGCCGCGAATCCACATTTTCGCTGGTGAGAAGGTGTGCATCCAAGTAATGACCCCAGCAACTTCATCGCGATAATTAACTTCCTTCATGATTTTAGTAATGGTATCAGCGGTTACTGCCAATTCCTTCAAAACAATCGGATAGTTCAATTTTCCACTGTCATTCAATCCTTTGACAATTGCTTCCGCGTCAGCCTTCACGCTTTTTAACGCTTCTTCACCGTATAAATGCTGTGAGCCTACGACAAACCAAAATTCTTTTTTACTAACTTCTAACATGCTGTTCGCTCCTTTTTTCTATTTTCCTTGCCCGTAATAGGCATTTTTTCCATGCTTTCTCAAGTAATGCTTATCTAAAATACGTTGCGGCAGTTCTTCTGCAAAGCTGTTCAATTGACGAGCGAATAAGTTCATTTTTGCCACTTCGTCCAACACTACAGCATTCATCACTGCACTATCTGCGTCTTTCCCCCATGTAAACGCTCCATGTCCGTGCAATAGTACACCCGGCACTTCCATCACATCGATCTCCCGTTCTTTGAAAGTCTCAATGATGACATTTCCTGTTTCGTGCTCGTAGCCATCATCAATTTCCTTCTGGGTTAAAAAACGGGCACAAGGAACCTTGCCATAAAACGTATCCGCATGCGTCGTTCCCATCGCTGGCAAATCCAATCCTGCCTGTGCCCAAATCGTTGCCCAAGTGGAATGGGTATGGCAGACGCCGCCGATTTCTGGAAATGCTTTGTACAGCACTGCATGAGTCGGCGTATCCGAAGACGGGTTTAATTCTCCTTCGATTACATTGTTGTCTAAGTCAACGACCACCATATCGGAGGCCTGCATCTCTTCATAGCTCACTCCGCTTGGCTTGATCACAAAGTAGCCTGTTTCCCGATCCAAAGCGCTGACGTTTCCCCAAGTGTATTTGATCAAACCTTGCCTTGGCAGTTCCAAATTTGCTTGAAAAACTTTTTCTTTAAGTTGCTCTAACATTCCGAATTCGCTCCTTATTCGTACTAATGTAATTATTTTTTCAAAAGGCGAAAAAATAAATCTGATGCTCATGCCGTATGTCATTCCTCTATACTTCTGTCGCTAAATCTTGAACATGCTTCTTTTCTAGCGTGTTATTCAGACAAACTGTTAAGCTAACTCCCATTGAGGAAATTATTTTTCTAAAACCAAAAAAAAATAAATTTGTCGTCACGCATACCATTTTGCTAATCTTGCTAAAGCAAGAAGTAAAACTGGCAAAGAGGAACTGAAATCCCTACTTTAATCTCTTGATTGCTTCCGCTTCGATCGGCAATCCGTCTTCATAACGTTTGATGAATTGACTATAGCCCTGCAAATCTTCTACCTGCGGCTCGATGGTCACTCCTTCGCTTGACGCGAATACTTTTTCCTCCAAGAATTTCGCCAATGAAATTCCTGATTTTTCCTGTTGATAAGCTGCTAATAGAGCGATTCCCCACGCTCCGCCTTCGCCTGCTGTCTCCATCACTGTGACCGGCGCCTCCATTGCGGCAGCTAAAATTCTTTGCCCGACTTCTGGGGTTTTAAAAATTCCGCCGTGCCCCACCAGCTTATCGATCTTAATGTTTTCCTGCTTCAAGATATCCATTCCGATCCGCATCGCTCCAAATGCACTAGACAAATGCAGTCGCATGAAGTTTGCCAGATCAAATTTACTATCAGGTGTTCGGACAAATAAGGGACGTCCTTCATTCATACCAGTGATGTTTTCACCAGAGTAATAGCCATACGAAAGCATTCCACCACAATCAGGCGCACCTTCTAAAGCCTTCTCAAACAATGTTGTATACAGCTTTTCGGTACTAATCTCTAACCCCAGCGACTCTGAAAATTCTTTGAATAGACTGATCCAAGCATTGATCTCAGAAGAGCAATTATTCGTGTGAACCATCGCTACTAAGTCGCCAACCGGTGTAGTCACCAAATCAATTTCCGGATGCACCTGTTTCAGTTTTTCCTCCAGAACAATCATGGCGAATGCAGATGTTCCCGCTGAAACGTTCCCGCTTCTTTGCCGAACACTGTTTGTTGCCACCATTCCGGTGCCCGCATCGCCTTCTGGCGGACAAAGCGGGATACCAGCTTGCAGAGTGCCTGTCGGGTCAAGCAGATACGCGCCTTCTTTCGTCAGGCTTCCAGCCTCTTCGCCAGCCAACAAGACCTTCGGAAGGATCTGATCAAGCTTCTGTGCGAATCCGGCGCCTGATGCCAGCTCGGAAAATTTCTCCATCATCTCCTGGTCATAGTCCTTCGTATCTGTATCGATCGGAAACATGCCAGATGCATCGCCGACGCCCAAGACTTTTTGTCCGGTCATCTGCCAATGAATGTATCCTGCTAACGTCGTCAAAAAGTGAACATCGCTAATGTGATCTTCTTGATTCAAAATTGCTTGATACAAATGTGCGATGCTCCAACGTTGCGGGATGTTGTACTGAAAAGCTTCAGTCAATTTTTCTTCAGCCTCTGCTGTGATCGAGTTCCGCCATGTTCTGAAGGGTACCAGCAGCTCGGCCTTCTCGTCAAAAGCCATGTAGCCATGCATCATCGCGCTAAAACCAATTGAGCCGATTGTTGTCAATGATTCTCCGTATTTTTCAAATACTTCCGTCGCCATTTTGCGATAGCTCACCCGCAAGCCCTTCCAAATATCCTCTAACGAATACGTCCAAATACCATTCTCAAGTGTATTCTCCCACTCAAAGCTGCCTGCGGCGATCGGTGATAAATCTGATCCGATCAGAACTGATTTGATCCGTGTTGATCCAAACTCGATCCCTAAAGCTGTCCGGCCATCCATAATATCCAGCTTCGTTTTTGCGACCATTTCCTGCGTTTTAATAGGAATCTCCTCCTTCGTCCTTCTTTTGTTACCGTTATCATACAATTTATGTACGTACATGTCAATCTAAAAATTATATTTTGTTCGTACATATTTACAAAAATCATTCAACAACAACTGCTGCAACTAATGGAACCCATAAAAAAACAGCCCATCGAAATGAGCTGTCCTCTTGATTATTCGATTGTTCTTACTGAATCACGTTCAACTAGCGTTGGTTCGTATAAAATATTGTCAGGCTCATGCCCCTCTTCAATTGCTTCAATGATCCAATTTGCTGAATCCTCACCCAGCCGTTCTTTCGGATGGTTCAATGTCGTCATCTTCACACTGCCGATTTTACTTAGAGCTGAATTGTCATTCCCGATGATCGACAGCTCCTCAGGAATCTTGATCCCAGCAGCAGTCAACTGATCCACCAGACTGCTGGCAATCTGATCGTTGTAGCAGACGATCCCGGTGATCAACGGCTCCGCTTCTAACCGCGCCACAACCTGATCAAAAATTTGTTTTCTTGTTTCCGTTTCATAAGTGATAATATCCTCAGGCGAAAATTGAATGCCAAATTCCTCACAGGCTTTGATAAAGCCCTTCATCCGATATTTTCCTTGTAGGTCGTCGATCTTCGTGATCAGCAGCAATTTTTTATGATTCTTTTTGATTAGGTACTGCGTTGCTAAATAGCCACTCTCGACATCATCGACACAGATATACGGCGCACTGATTTCTTCATAAACAGCGTTGATCATCACCATTGGAATCCCTTGTTCTCTCAATCGGACGTAAAGAGCTAAGTTGGGATTGTACTGATTACTCTTCGTTGGCTCAACTATCAGACCTTCTACCCCTTGAGTAATCATCTTCTCAATGCATTCCTTCTCCTGTTGAAAATCGTTGTTGGTACTCGCTAACAAGAGCGAATAACCCTTTTCCCGCAATGTTTTTTCGATGCCGCGAATGATCGATGGAAAAATATAGTCAGACAGATAGGTAGTGACCACACCGATGGTTTTGTGTGTCGAATGATTATTCTCAGCACGTTTATACTTTCCATCGACATAAGTTCCCGATCCCTTCTCTTTTCTCAGAAACCCTTCATTGGCCAGTAGTGCGATCGCCTGGCGAATGGTATGACGGCTAACTTGATAATCCTTCTGTAATTGAAGTTCCGGTGGGATGGTTGTATTTTCTGCGTATTCGCCTGACAGAATTTTTGACTTCAATTCATCAGCGATCATTTGATATTTTGATTGATTCATAGAGTACCCTTTCTTTCTGTTTGTCTTTGTATACAGATTAACAGAAACAAGCAAAAGTAGCTACATTTGTCCGAACAAATTCCTTTAATTCTACTGATTTTCTTTGAATAGACTTATTAATAGGGCTACTCTACTTGAACCACGACAATAATAAAAGAGGGCGATCGTCTGTCGCCCTCTTTTATCAATAGATTATTCACTTAGCCGTCTTCTTTCTAGCTCCGTCAAAATATAGGCTTCCTGTTTTTCAAAGCGAACATAGAACAGCATGACCAGTGCGCCGATCACGAAAAAGATCGCCGGTAAATAAGCAAAGCCGAATTTGATCGCCTTCAGGGCTTCCGAGGTTTGAGCCTGATTCGCGACATAGCCAAAATGCTGCATCAGCTTTAACGGGATGAAGTCGCCAAATCCTGTCCCCACCTGCAATCCGACCGCACTGCCCACGGCGGTTAAAAAGCCGCTGGCACGAATACCCGTTTTGAATTCTCCATAATCGACTGTATCGGAAAGCATCGCAAATGGCATCGAAACTGTGATCCCTGTGCCAATGCTGGTTAAGACCCACATCGCCGCAAGCATTGGAAAATTGCCGCCTGCCGCGCCTAACATTACCTGACCGACCGCTGCCATCAAAAAGCCGATAATCATCGTTGTTGTTTTTGAGAAGTGTTTTACAAGAAAAGGAATACTAATAACACCAAGCATTTGTGTCAACACGAGACCATTTAGAATAGAGACATAATTTTGATTTTCCAGATTATACCGTGCATAATAGATCAGCGAAGAAGTTCGCGTAGAATTTCCCAACCAGTAGCACATACTCCCTAGAACGATGATGACCCACGGCCAATTTGCTTTTAATGCTTTAAAGCTTTCTCTCACCGGAAGGCTTTTCCCGACATTCTCAGAATTCACTTCTTTCGTATTTTTAAATGCAAAGAAAAACATAAAGATCGAAACAAGCGCATAGATTAGTACCGTGAAAAAGAACCCAAGCTGCCGATTTGCTCCGCCGAGATCTGAGACCAGTGTTAAGGTAAAGGTCGCTGTGATAAAGTAGCCGACATTCCCGCCGATCATCCGGTAAGAATTCAATTTTGTCCGTTCAAACGAGTTGTTGCTGAGATTGGGTAAAATAGCCGTAATCGGCGTGGAAATTCCGGTGTACAAAATGCTGGCCGTTAAATAGGTAAATGCCGCGTAAGCGACTTTTGCGCCTCCGCCTAAGTTTGGGGTAAGAAAAGTCAATGCCATGAATGTCCCAAACGGAATGGCCAGCCGCGCAAACCATGGACGTGCTTTTCCGTACTTGGACTTGGTTTTATCGATAGCCAAGCCCCAAAGTGGCACCGTCAATGTATTAATAATCCGTACTGTCAAAGCAATCGTTGCCGCAACTCCGATCGACAAACCAAAAACATCTGTGTGAAAAAAGTTGATAAAGCTCGTCAATGTACAATATAGTAAATTTCCGGCAGCATCTGTTCCCGCATAGGCTAAACGGTTTTTCAACGTTAATTCCTTTTTTTGAACATTCGGAGCGTGCTCTGCCTTTGTCTGATCCATATCCATTATCTGATTCTCCTTTGTTAGTTGCTGATTCAAACATTTTTGTGCTGTTTGCGGTATTTCTGCGGGGGAACGCCTTCACTTTTGCGAAAACGACTAGAAAAATAAATCTCTGTATTGAAGCCGACGAGCTGCGCGATCTCAGTGATAGCTAAATCAGTCGTCAGCAAATACTTCTTGGCATGATCCACTCGAATCTCCTCCAGCATCTCGAGCGGCGTTTTACCATAAACCGACTTGGTCGCTTTGGATAAATAATTACTATGAAGATGGAAGCGTTCCTCTAAGCCTTGATTCGTGATTTTTTTCCTATAGCTGTTCTCAAGAAAAAGCTGAACTTGTTCCGCGATTACCGCTAAACGATCCTTAAAGACTCCTTGATTCTCAATAAATTTTAAAAAGCGCAAAAACAGTTCTTCCGTTCGCCAGATATCCTCTACAAGCTCATTGGTTGTACTGTCCAAAATTTCTTGGATCAGCATGAAGAGCATCTCCGGTTCTTTGATTGTCGCTTTTTTCCGCAAGTGCAGTGTGTAAGACCGTTGATGGTAGTGCAGATCCGGGATCGGCAACAATGAAGTAAAGCGGCTTGGACGATCACTTTGCTTCCATGGTGCCGTTGTATAGAAGTGAATCCAGTAAAACTCGGTCTCTTCTTCGCAGGGCTTCCAGGAATAATGATGCTTATCCGGTAATAGAATAAACATTTCATTGGGTCCTACTTCATACTGCTCCTCCTCTTCAGCTAAGAACAAATGACCGCTTTTAACAAAAATCAAATCAAAATAACCTAAATTGGTCCGGTCAGGATGATTGTGGTTTTTCTTAAAAATACGGACATTTCCTTCGATAAAGTCAGGAAATGGCGGTACAGAGATAGAAATTACTTGATCAGTCATCGTCGCCTTACTCCTTTCATTTCAAAACTGTTTTGCGAATAGTTACTTTTCTATACTAGACAAGCACTTTTGCTTACGGTGATTGTACGCTGTCCTTCTGCTTTCAATATCGTTTGTTGATCACCTTCAATAAGGACGAATTCCTTACAATACGGCGCAAAACTTGTTACATGTATCTGATCATCAGTCTCTGCCAAGCTGCCGTTGATCACACGGTACTGTGCTCCTTCTTTTAAAATGAAGGTTTTTTGCCCAAAACTGTCTAAATAAGCGACTAATTCTTCCCCCATATCCCAGTCTGGTGTCTGCGTATCATTTTCGAACAGCCGAGCAAAGATTCCCCCGTCTTTAAAAAATGTCGCCTGACCAAAACGCTCTCTCGACAGATCACAGCGATTGAGGTGTGGACCGGCTACCGCATAGGTCGAGGCCGCCATCCCCTTTTCTAACGGTAACGTCGTGGTGGAATGGGTGTCGTAGCAATATAAAATACCAGCTGTCGCCCGATAGCTTGCTTCCAGATAAGCTGGGTCTTTAAGAAACTCATAGACTTTGTAGGCGGAGGCAGCCGTGACGCCGCCCCATAGCGAATGAATCATATAAGTCAGGGCTTCCCACCAGCGATCAGGATTTTGTGCCCGGAAGTCATTGGAATAACCGATATTTGCTAGCAGAAGCTGTCCATAGCGCTGCGCTCCTTCAACCATCCCCATCTCGCTCAACGCGCCGGCTGTTGGACCAAAGCCCGCATTATCATAAAAGTGTTCCGTGATCGCCGAAGCATACGTCTCGCTTGCCTGATTGACTCGTTCTGTCACTTGCTCCCATAAAACTTTGATCGTTTGATAGGTGTCCTGCAATTCTGACTCTTTTAATTTTGCTAACAAATCTTGGATATATAAGAAATACACTCCCAGCATCTGGGCTTCTTCTTTTCCACGTTCGTCTTCGTGAAGCGCCGGATTTACTCTAAGATTAAACACATCCGCCGCCCATTTTAAATACGTCGTGGCATCATTCAGACGTAGCACTTCATCATCAAACTCTGACAGCAGGAAGAATAAATGGCCAATATATTCAAAATCCATCGGTCGATAAAACTCCCCATATAATTTACGTGGTCGCGTGAAATCACCATCAATAAACCATTTCTGACGAACATATCGTACCGCGCTCTCCTCAACCTTTTGAACTTCGCTCGTAACTAGCGCGCCTAATAAATTCTTCTTCAAAACTAAATTCAGCTTGCCAAGTGATTCTCCCTGATTAGAGATCGGTTCAAATGCATAAGGTGTATTGCCTTCAGCTCCATTATAAAGGCTCGAACAAATATAATCTGCCCGTTCTTCAATAACCTGCGCCAAATCATCCATCACATTTAAGACTACAAAATCTTCACTGCCATCCATGAACTGGACCACCAGCTTATGCTCTCCTAGATGCTGCGGTGTAAAGCTCAAATGCCAGCCTGCCGCTGTTTTCTCCAGTGAATCCGTCAGCTTTGAAGCTTTTACTTTTTGATCCTTATACAGGATCAAAACATTCTTGATCTGCTTATTTGCTGGATTCTTTATCGTCACATGACTCGTTTGTCCTAAAATATTCAACGATTCAAACTGAATAATGGGCTGCCCTAAATCAAAAGCCTGCTGGTAAAACTCCGTCTGATCCGCGTTAGCTTTGAATACATAGCGCCATTTTTTACGACTATGGGCCGGCAAAATCAGCTGCTCCTTCGAATAGATCCAATCGCGATTTTCATAGCCCTCTGGGTATCCACCAGCTAAAATCAATTTATGGAATAAGACGCCATCCAGTGAAGGCGAGACATTTTCAAAAAAAAGATTTTCATATTCGCAATAAGTCCCGATTGACAAAGTTTTGCCGCTTGTTTGATAGAGCCCCAAGTTGCTGCCTTGATTGTCTCGCCGAACAGCGTTTAGCTTGGTGTAGTTCGTTGAAATAGAAGAGAAGACCGCCGCTGATTCATGAATATTACGCAACACATTCTTATCGCGAAACATCACATAAGCCAAAGAGAGCCACACCCCAAAATCCTCAACCACCAGCTCCTCCTCTGAATGATTGAACAGCTCGATTCTCCAATCCAGTTGATCATCCTCGCCGAAATCGTAGCACACCGCCACTTGGAATTGCTTAAAATCATAGATCACCCTTACAGTGTCTGCGCTTTCAACAATTCTCGGCAGCACCTCGCTGCTTTTGAATTCTTTTTTTCCTACTCGAAGGACAAAGTGTCCAAACAACTTTTCTTTTCCCGGATACCCCAATTCGTCCAAATATGCCTGACTGATGACCCAGTTCATTTGATGCGCATCATCGACCATCACTAGCTCCGATAGATGTCCATCCTCTGCAAATTCCGCCTTAAACATCTGATTCTTTTTTATCAATCAATTCCGCCTCCTTGTTTACATGCTTAGTCTACCATCGTAAAGAAAGCGCTTCTATTTCCGATTTCAATCAAAACTTAAGAGATTTCACTTGATTTAAGTATTCCTGCAACTAAAAAAAGTTGACCATCTATATTGATGATCAACGATTTTTTTGATTATAATCACGTTTTTTCTATTTGCAGCAAACAGTTTTCGCTTGATTTAAACTTCTATTGAAATGAAGGATTTTACTTACAGTAAATGATGAGCGGTTCCTCTTCGCTCCTACAGGCAAAGGTCATTTTGTTGGGGGTGTGCATTTTAAGATCATAGCTATTAGGTTAACCATCACCTTTTTCCGTACAGGTAAAGCACCGACGAGACACAGCTTTTCCATCACTTTTCTCACATCCCCCATAAAAATGAGTCCTACATAAAAAACAAAACTACCGCTGCGTGTTAGAAAGAGAGACTAGATGTTACGTGGCAGCCTTATTTCTTACACCTTAATTGTAATCAAAAATAAGCCTTATAAACGAGATGAAATAATGTTTTCATCCCAGTTTTCTAACAGCTTTAAAAAAAAATGAATTTGCTTCGTAAAAATTAATTCACGCGCTGCAAATTCATTGTTTTGATCTTCTTTTGATTATTATAAATATGCAGCCTCATATGCTCTTTGTCAATTTTGCTGATATGGTACTCTGTTTGGCTACCCGCTCTAGTCAAAATGATATCTCCTTTTGAAGAGTTCGCTACAATCTTCGCATTTTCCATCAAAATGAAGCCATTTTGTTTGATATCCCATTTTTTAAGGTCGTCATTTTTCGCCTCGATTGAATACTGTTCAGTCCGATAAGACCAGGTTCCCTCTAGCCAAGTCGGATTGTTGAGCGCATAAGTATTGATAACCTTAAATAGCCAGAACACGCTAAGAATCAGTAAGCCCAGGATGAGCCGCCTCTTCCTGCGTTTTGATGATCGATACGATACCATCCCCTGAGAAGACACTCTACTTGTATCCTTTTCCAAAAAAGATCCCATCCTTTCCTTCAATGTTCATCAAAATATCCATACTCCCCTATCTAATACTATAAATTAGTTTGTCCTCAATAGGTAAAAACGATCCTAAACGATCATTTTTCTGTCCTGAAAGTCATAAATCAAAAAAATCGCGACTTTATTTATTTCTCAGCTAGTTTGCATTGCAATATAGCGGAGAATACTTTACTATATTGTTAAGCAAACTAGTTGGAAGGAGATTTGCTCGTGAATCAACAAGTGTCATCTCAAATGCTTAAAGGGATTTTGATGGGCTGTATCTTGCTTATTTTGTCGAAAAAGGAATTGTACGGGTACAAAATCAGTGAAGAATTGCAAAACTTCGGCTTTGACAGCATACCGAAGGGAACGATCTATCCTCTGTTAATGAATATGGATAAAAAAGGGTTAATCGTCGGAGAGATGCGTGCTTCTGACGAGGGACCGCAGCGAAAGTACTATCACCTGACAGAAAACGGGATCAACGAGAAGGAATCCTTCAGCAAGCAGTGGGCCATCTTGTCTGGCAATGTTGAGAAACTAATAAAGGAGTGTGAATAGGAAATGAAAAACGCTAGCTTAATCAAAGAAAACGCAAAACTACAAGAGTACTTGACTCCAGCGAATGAAGACTATTATGGAAAATTGGTCGTCTATTTACGTGGTAAGTCCTTTTTCAAAGATGAAAAGAAAATTGAGGAGGCGCTGCTTGAAATTCTACAGGATATTCTCGATGCTCAAGAAAGCGGTGAAACAGCAGAGGATTATTTTGGCAAGCAGCCTAAGGAAATTGCCGATGAACTCCTCAAAGAAATACCCGGCAGTTTGAGAGATGCGCTCAAATTAGTAGGTGCCGTCCTCGCTATCTATATTCTCTTATCGATAATTCCAACACTCGCTTCTCCCGATGCCTTTCTCGATGTGGGAAAATTACTAATTGGCGGAATCTATTGGACCGTCCTCGCGGAAATCGTCGTATGGCAGATTGGCAGCGACATTTATACGAGCAAGCGATTCTCCGTGAAATACCTGATGATCTTTTTTACGGCATTATTGAGTATTCTTGGGGTCGTCCTATCAGTCTGGGTAAAAACTCCCGTAGGAATAAATACTAGAGGGATGATCGGAATCGCCATAATCGGCGTAATCGGCTTGATTTGCGCCATCTTCTTTTTTCAGCAGAAGGATAAAAAGACCTTTATTCCCTTTGTTCCTGTTTTACTTATCAATGGGGCAATCGGGGTTTTATACAGGATCCCTTTTACTCAAACCCTTTTGGTCAGCACTTTAGGAAGAGTTGGGATAGCACTTTGCCTTCTGTTGGGCCTTATCAGCTTTTATGTCCTATTCAGACGAGTGTTGAAGGACGATGGCAGAAATTGATAGTAATTAATTCCCTTTAATACTAGCGATTATAGGAATGAAGGAGCTGCTATGAAAAAAATGATCGTTTGGAGCTGGCGTTACACGGTGTTTTTTGTGTTGCTGCTGCTCTTTCTATTAAACTGGTGTATCTTCGCCTACCTTCACGGCTATGGCGCAGAACTCACCTTCTGTCTGTTTTTTCCCTTGGTTATTCCTTTATCCGGGTTCTTGCTCTTCATCCAATTCTCAATAATCGAAATAAGAGGGCCGCAACTGATCGTTTCTCATTTTTGCGGATTTAGAAGAAGATACTTCAATCGAAATCAGCTCAGCCTTTCTTTTGGGGTGAAAGTCAAGCTTGGGGCCAAAGTACCGAGTCTGTATCCCATTGATATTTTCGATAGCGCTTCAGGCCGAATGTATAGAATTAATTGTGGCCGGATTAGAAGTGCCGTTTTTGAAAGATTCTGGGAAACGAGGAATAATTAGTCAAAAGATCTGCTAAAACAGCTTTTATAGTATTTGATGGATGTGATCGGCGGTATCATCAATGCCGTCACATCCTTGTTTTTTGATGCTCTTCCTATGATTCTCAGATTTTCTCAAGCGCCTTTCATTGTTAGCTTTTAAACGTTAACACACCGTTCCATTAGACGGCTCACAAACAGGCTGAACCATGGGGCAAAGCTAACCAGCTCAACATAATTGAGGTAAACTCTATTATTTATTTAAGGTAAACTTTTATATTGTTAACATTTCCCGCTCTAATTAACCTGATAATCCTTTTTACCTTTTCCGTACCCATTGTACCGGTCTCTTTTTCATCGTTAATCCCCGAAAAATATACATAAAAAAGAGCGCCTCAACACTCATAATTGAGATGTTGAGGCGCTCATTATACAGAACTACTCAATCGGAATAGCGGTTTTCCGCTCTAATTTCTCTGCTGCTTTTGGCAGCGTGACCTTCAAAATACCGTCCTTGTATTCTGCCTTGATCTCTTCTTCTCTAATGTTTCTTATTGCAAATTGTCGGCGAACACTGCTAAAGCTTCGTTCGCTTCTAACCAAGTTGCCCTTATCATCTTCGGCCTGCGTATCGGTTTGATGCTGTCCTTCGATCGTCAACACACCGTTTTCGTAATTGATTTGGATGTTTTCTTTTGGAATTCCTGGTAATTCAGCTTCTAATACATACTCTGTTTCAGTTTCATGAATATCTGTTTTGACCATGTTGCCTTTAAATCCTTCAAAAAAATTCCGTCCAAAGTCCTCAAAAAAATTGAAAGGTGTCATGTCAAATAAATCAGAGCGACGAGGAATCATGTTGTTAGTCATCTCGATCCTTCCTTTCTTTTTTTTATCTTCCTTCACTTATAATTTTACTCGTGAAGGCAGAAATTACAAGTGAAAAAACCTGAAAAATCAGCCGCTAATATCAAATATGATCCCCTTTTATCCATCATCTTTCATAAGAAAGACCGAAAAAAATCAGGTCTCACTCGGCAGTGGTGAAACCTGATTCTTTGATCGGCCAACGCTTAGTCAATCGCTTCAATTTCAGCTTCTTTAATAAGCGTTTTGGAAAACAGCGATTCTTGTTCTTTTTCCGACAGATCGTTGACTAAATTTTGAATATCGACGATTGCCTGAGGTGTCACATACGGGTCCATTGAGACAGATGGAAAATCTTTTGGAACTCCTTCTCTTGGTCCCGTCGTGATTAGCCCGTCATAGACTAAAATTTTCTTGACCATCTCTTCTGGACTTTTCCACAGATCATCCAAATGGTGAATCTCAAAGTTCCCATAAACGATCTGAGTAATAATTCGTGCAATGAATTTTTCCTCTGTCGGCGTAAGTTCAGAAATCAGTAATAAATGATGGGTTTTGTCTTGCGATGCCAACAGTTCCAGACTTTTTTCTTCCTCTGTTAATAATAGGTAGACATAGTTCGTGATAAAATCGCGTTGCTGGTAAATCAAATGTGTTGCTACGAATTTTTCAACGATAGCCGTGACCTTTTCAACTGCATACTGATGCATGATCTTGACCATGTCCAGAAAAATCGTCCGACTTTTTCGCAGAATCGTTAGAAACTCTCCTCTTTCTTCATAGAGGTAGACATCATTCAACAAAACGGTTGTTAGCTCCAACTTTCGTTCATCTTCATACGACTCCCCCATCACTTTTTCGAACTCTCCTATCAATGCCAAATGCGTTCGAAAAAGCCGACTATATCGCGCATTGTCCCTAATTGCAGCTTCACGATGCTCCTTACTGAAAACAATCGCATCCGAGAAAGAAAGCCACAGACAATCTCGCATCATTTCCTCCGTTAAATTTAGATGAAACACATCAGAGACCATGTTGCGAAAATCAGTGATCGTCTCAAACTCAGGCAATAGTAAATTTCTCGTGCGTAGCTCTTCTTTGGGAAACGCGTGCCCGTTTTTAATTCTCCAGAGACTAATAAAGACATTATAGGTCATCCGTTTTTGGAAAATATATTTTTTGTATAATCCATTGATCTTGGTAAACTCAAAAACAAACTTCTCGATTGCTCCCAATTGATAATCCTTCAGGTCAGGTAACACAGTTTTCAACGAAAAATTTTTTTCAACAAAATAACGGTAGTATAAATGCCGGATCACGCTTTCCTTACCCTCCAAGCGCAACGGCCGATAATGCAATTGGATGCCTGTTTTCCTCAAGAAGGTCTCAATTTTTTTCAAGTAACGTTGTGTATTGGACGAACTGAGAAATAGCAGCTTTGATAAAATACCGATATTGTCACATTGTTCATATAGTAATTGCTCCAAAATCTGAAATTCTGGTGAATTAGTCAAGGCCTCAGCATAGAGTTTTCCAATACTCGTATCCGCATTAAGCTTGACACGATAAAGACCCTTCTCCTTTTCAATAAAGAAGTTTTTCTGCTGATCGTTTACAAGACTGATATCATTTAACAAAATCGGCAACGAACAATTTAACTCAGTCATAAGCTTTTCACTTGGCAATCCCTCGCGACTATAATAAAGTAATTCGATCAGTCTTAATCTGCGTCGGCTGCTTGTTCCTAAAACCTGACGAAAATCCATAATATCCCCTCCAAATCAGCTAACGCTTAAGGCTTTCTGTAGTACCCATCATCAAAATTTCAACTATTACACCAGCTCGCTAAATAAACCGTTTTCTCCCGCCAAAAAAATAAAATAACAATTCGTATCTGTGAAAAAGCACGATCCTCTTAATTTTATTTTACTCTATTTCTATTAATGTATAGCGTGTATTTCAGCATGCCACTTAAAATAAATATTAGAATTAAATGAAAAATATTCTAAGCATTAAACGCATCATGACAAATTATTTCTTATTTAATTACCAAAAAGGTAGACCAAATAATTGGAAAAATCTAATAAATCGTTACATTTACCCACCATTTTCACGGACTATTGGAGAGGTCATTTATCAATCCGCAAACAGTCAGAAAAGATAAAAAAACGACATTCCTATACGATAGCCAGGAATGTCGTTTTTTTTGTGTGCAGCTCGGTGAAAACTAAAAGTCACTCCAATTGTCTTCCTCGACTGCTTCAGCCTGCTTGCGTTGTTTTTTCGATTGCTTCGGACGCTCATACTTGTATTGTTGGTATTGTTTAGCACTGCTGTCCGCTCTAGGAATAATCAGTACTAATAGGATGTACAGAAATACTGGTGCACCTACTAAAACAATGCTGATGAATACAAAGATCACTCGTGCGATGGTGGGATCGATGCCGAAATACTCTGCGATCCCCGCGATCGTTCCTGTTACCATTCTATTTGTTTGTGATTTTGTCAATTTTTTTCTCATGTGGGTCATTCCTTTCTAGTTGTCAGTATCCTTCAAGAAAATATTGCCGGCCTTCGATGAAACTTCAATCTGAGCGGGCTCTCCTGCTGATCGTTGGAAATGCAACACCTTTTGAGTATTGCCATTTCTTTCCTGCAAGGTTTCACAATTTGCGAATCGATAGTTGATCGTTCCTATTCCGGTTTTTGCTACGCCTTCGATCCCGACTTTCTGCGGCAATGATACTTTGACGTTTCCGTTGACCGATTGAGCTTCGATTTTTTTCAGATCATCGTTTCCCGCGGTTACCTTGATATCACCGTTGATTAATGAATACTCAGATCGCACGACATCCGCTTTGGAAATGATCGTTCCAGTCACTGTCTCAATCAACGCAATCATAATCTGACCTTCACGAATTTCAACATCGTTATTGGTTCCTTCAAACTCCAACATCGAAGCATCGAGTTCTTTGATCAAAATAGTCCCATTGGTCGCCTTAATCGCGACATTCTTAGCCGCAATGTTTTCAATCATCAAGTCGCCCGTTAATAAACGAACGGATAAATTATTATATTGTCGTTTTGGCAAGTAAATGGTCAATCGGGCATCGACTCGTTTATTTGGTACATGGAATAGAATTCGATAATCGTTAATATCAATTTGACTGCGTTCTAAGAAAGCATCGATTGGATTAGGTTCCGGCATCTGACCTAAAAGTGCGACCGTCGCCTCAACTTTTATATCATTGACAGTCTTATCGTCCCACGTCTTCAAGATAACCTTTCCTTTGGCTAATTTGATATCAATTGTTCTAGCATCAATGTCTTCAAATGTAAATTGATGGCTGAAATGGGTTTTAGCAGTTCCTGTAAATTTTTGATTAAGCCTTTTCCAATCAAAATCATTATTTACCTTGTCGGACACGCGCTCGGTGGTTTTGGTGACCATTCGTGCAATCCGGCTCGCCCAATCATTTGGTTCCTCATGAGGACGATCCATCGGACGGTATCTTTGTTCTTCGAAATCGTCCGGTACTTCAAAGAAACCATCTGAGACGTATGGCTGCTCAGGTGTGGCAAAAAGATCTTGATCAATCGCTCTGCGTTCATGCTTCAACAGTTCAATCTCTTCTTCCATTTCACTCAGTTCGATTTTCATGCTGTCATAGATTACTTTATTTTCAGGCGAGATGATTCCTAGCTCCGTTTCAAGGTTTAGTTCTCTAAACTCTTCCTTTTTCTCGCGCAAGGTTTCTATTTTTGTCTGCAACGCTTCATCAAATTCATCGATCTTAGATTTCACCGGATCAGCTGCTTCTGGTTCTGGCGCCTTGTTTTCCCACTCGTCGATCATGCTGGAAACACTATCGGACGGTTGTGGTTTTTCTGGAATCTCTTCTTCGAACGTTTCTGGTTCCTGTTCTAATTCCTGCTCTGGCATTTCTTCAGAGCCTTCTTCTGGTTCCCAGTCATCTTCGTGCTCTAGTTCTGGTTCATATTCCGGCGTTGCTTCGAATGTTGGCTCATTTTCAGGTTCTGAGAATTCTTCAGATACTGTATCCTCTTCAAAATCTGGAGTTTCATTGGATTCTGCCGCTTCTTCAGTTTCTACCGCTTTTTCGTAGTCAGAAGAATCATCTGGTTTAGATGCTGCATCAAAAGCATTTTCTTGTTGTGGTGTTTCTTCAAATTCTGGATTATTTTCAGTTTCTAGTACTGTTTCCGGTTCTGACGTTTTCTCAGCTTTCTGTTCTGGGTCCTTTAAGCCAAGACTTTCCAGTAAATCTAAACCTTCTTCAGGTGATAGGATACCTTTTTTAATAGATTCTATAATCTTCTCGCGTTCGTTCATGCTGATCTCTCCTCAACGAATTCTTCTATGAGTCTATTATGCACAAAGATTTTCCACTCGTCATGGGTCGAAAGGACTATATTTGATGGAATAAATTTGATATCAAGAAGTCTGATTAGTTAAAGTAAACGTCGCAACTGGTAGCTAATTCGTTTGAAATAAGACAACTTTTTCAAAAAACGAAAAAGCTTCTTTGATTCCCATCACGCATACGATTATGCTAAACAGCTTGAAATCTATATTTACTAGTCAAATTAATCCCTTTCAAACTAGATAAACTGCAAGAAATTGGACTCGCAGCTAACTCACTAAGTAGTAATCATTTTTCTAAAAACCAGAAAAATGAGTCTTATTTTCGCTTCGCATACCATTGCACTAAACGTCTTGATCAAAGGTCCAACCTGAAATAAATAAATCTGTCCTCAAAAAAATATACTGCGAAAAGTGCAACTGGCAAAAAGAGTGAACTGTTTTTTTATTAACAGTCCACTCTTCTGATTTATATATTCAAACTTGGTGGTGATCAAGCATTGTTTTTTTTGATTAGAAGTCGCTCCATGCATCGTCAGCGACTGCTTCGGCTTGTTTGGCTTGGCTGCCGCTTGAGTATTCATAAGGTTGTTCGTAGCCACGGCTATGGTTTTCTGCTTTGGGAACTAGAAACATTAGTAGCAAGTAAAGCAGGATTGGTGCGCCTTCTAGGAAAAAGCTGGAGAAAACAAAGATGACACGTGCAATAGTAGGATCAATTCCAAAGTAGTCTGCGATTCCGGCTAATGTTCCTGTTAATACTCGATTATTTTGTGATTTCGTTAGTTTTTTCATTTTAATTTTCTCCTTTTATTTTCCAAAAACACTTTTTTGGAACCCGTTTTGATTTTTGATTTCATTTCCCACTCGCGATGTGTTTTTATCTTATGACTATATTATGCTCAATCTTTCTTGATTCGTCATAGGTCGAAAGGCGGATTTTTCATCTAGTTATTTGGTATGAGTTTTTCTAGTTCCTTCTGCAACTCAATTAATTGACAGCAGTAATACAAGGATTTAGAATGCAGACGATTAGATATCTAACTAAAAAAGAAAGCAGGTTGATGGAAATCTTCCCGTTCGAAAAATTCCAATCAGAAAAAGAGTTGAATCTTCCCTTACACATTTATAATCGCGGGGTTCGTGGGACTACTACTAAAGATCTGTTGGAACATTTAGATACCTTGATTCTCGATTTACAACCCAGCAAGATTTTCATGAACATTGGCACTAACGATATTGGCTTCGGTGTATCAGAGGAAGAAACTCTTGCTAATTACTTTACGATCGTAAAGAAAATCAAGGAAAAACTTTCCGATACGAAAGTCTATGTGAGGAAATTCTATCCGATCAATTCCGTTGATGAATTCGTTGATCCTCGTTCAGGCGAAAAAGGTCGTTATTCCGATCAGCGAACCAATGAAAATTTGACAGCAATGAGTGATAAAATCGAGCAACTTGCGGAGCAATATGGGGGCACATATATTGATGTGAATGAAGGTTTATCGGATAATACCGGAAATTTGCGCAAAGAACTGAGCTTTGACGGCGCCCATATGCTGCCTGCCGGTTACGAGATTGTCTTAAATAATATGATAAAGTATTTGATATAACCCTCCCTCATGGTGGCTGGAAAAATAATTGAAATATGATAAAGTTGATTTTATATGAAAAAGAAACTAAAGATTTTTCAGAAAGGACTGTCCGTTTGATTCAGATTCGTGAAATGACACTTAACGATAAACCGCGATTACGACAGCTCTACTTAGAAAGCCGCCGTACCACTTTTTATTGGGATGATCCCGAGTTGATGCATTTAGAAGATTTCGACCGTGATACTGAAGATGAGCTGGTCTTTGTTGCGGTGTCGCAGCAAACGATTATTGGTTTTATTTCTCTATATTTACCGGATAATTTCATTCATTGCCTTTTTGTGGACAGTCATTTCAAGGGGCAAGGAGCTGGTCATCTACTTTTGGAAAAAGCGAAGCAGGAGCTGCAATTGCCAATGAAATTGAAATGCTTATCACGGAATACTCCTGCACTGGCTTTCTATGAAAAAGAAGGCTGGGAAAAAAATCATGAAGTCAAAGTGCCTGATGCTTATTGGAAGATGGTTTACCAATAGTTTATCGCGGCGCTTTTTTCTCTATTGCCCCTTGAATCATCGGCCATTTATCATGGTCAGGCCATGCTGAAAAAGCCCGACTCTTTTGGTACAAGGCTTCATTTTCTTTGATTGCTTCATTGGAAAGCGCCATATCCGACTGAATGAGTATCAAATGCTCCACCGTTTCCGGAGCTGGCGCCAGCATCTGAGCCACACTGAAATAACGCAACAAAGTAATCCGCTGCGAATTGACGTTTTGCTCCCACTCAGACTGTTTGCGCGCCCAATCCAACAGCGACTGAACCTCCTCAAGTTGCGGCAAAATATAATTTTGTAGATCTGCACGAATATAATCTTGAGCTTTTTCCACATCCATATTCTGCCGCTGATAGCTCTTATACCCATCAATACAATAATCCGCGCCGTTTCGATAGGGATGAAGATAGCCGCAATCCGGCAATAAGAGGCTTTCCCGGATGAAAGAAAATTCTACCATCCGATACTTCAACTCCTTCAAAGGAATCTCTGCCGGAGCGCTCCCGATATTGAACCAAAAAGAATAACCCGTCGCAGGCGAATTAAAACGCGAGCTTTGAACATTCACAATGACACGACAATCATTCCGCAGCGCATGATAAGTCGTGCCAGAGATCTGGTAGCCGGCCTTTTTAAATTCTGATTTGACCACTTCTCGCAGAATAATTTCTTTTTTCTCTTTAGATTCCATTATACAGCCGCTCCTTTTAAATTCGTATGATTTCTTCTATTCTAGCATTTGAGTTGTATAAAATAAAAAAATGCTTGCATTTTGATTAAGAACATGTGAGAATAAACACAAATAGTTCTTCAGGGCAGGGTTTAATTCCCGACCGGCGGTGATAGTCCGCGAGCCTTTTGGCTGACTCAGTGCAATTCTGGGACCGACAGTACAGTCTGGATGGAAGAAGAAAAGCGTGTGTTTGTTGATCGTTCAGATGACAAACCCTATTTGAATCAATCAACTACACCTTTTTCTACTTTGACTGTGCCTTGCAAATGTTGTTGTAAGGTTCTTTTTTATGTTTTAAGAAAGGTGTGTTGAAATGAAATTTACTGCAAGAAAACTAGTGATGATCGCGATTTTTGGTGCTCTCTCTTACGTGCTGATGCTCTTCAAGTTTCCGCTGCCATTTATGCCGCCGTTTATGGATTTTGATTTGGCAGGTATTCCAGAATTGCTGGGGACGTTCTTGTTGGGACCTGTTTCAGGGATCTTTATTGTGCTGATCAAGCTCTTAATCAAATTAGCGACAGTCGGAACCGCTTCGATGTTTACTGGTGAAATCCAGAACTTCATTTTAAGTCTTAGCTTCATTTTGCCTGCTAGTTTACTTTATCAGCGGTCGACGAACAAAAGCTCGGCTTTAAAAGGGATGCTGGCTGGAACAGCGTTAGTTACTTTTGTTGCGTGTCTCTCAAATGTGTACTTCATTATTCCTTTTTACACTAGGCTTTACGGAATGTCGATGGAAGCGATCATCGCTATGACACAGGCGGTCAATCCATTGGTAGACAGTGTTTGGAAGCTGGTAATTATCGGGATCGTTCCCTTCAACTTGTTCAAATATGGTGTCACCACCGCCATCGTTTATTTCTCATTAGATCGATTGCGGGCAATTTTTCTTAGACGGGAGTATTTATAGTGGAATTTGAAGCAGCAGTTGAGCAATTTTATAAAAAACTGGGACGAAAAAAGATCATGGCTTTGGCAACGAGTTTGAATGACCATGTCATGGTGCGTAATGTCAGCGCCATTATTCATGAAGGAAGAATTCTGTTTAAAACCGATAAAAACTTTCGTAAAACCAAACAACTCATCGAGAATCCGCAGGTGGCGATTTGCTACTGGGGTGTTCAGATCGAAGGTATCGCGGTTAATCATGGTCTAGTCGCAAATCAAGAAAACAAGTATTTCCAAGAGTTGTATCAAAAATACTGGGAGAAAAGCTATAATGCTTATCCTCATAAAGATAGCGAAATCCTGATTGAAGTCGTTCCGAAACTCGTTGAAATCTGGGATCAGGACAAGGATGATCGTGGATTCCAGCTGTTTATCGATTTTGAACAAAAAACAGCAGAGATTGAAGAGTATGATTAATTACTGATTTATCCAAAAACAAAGCCAAATGACTGTTTACTATTCAGATAGATAGTAAACTGGTCGTTTGGCTTTACGTTTGTAAGGTATTTTTCAAAAAGACGTTTCACTTAGCTGCTATCCCTTCCCAAATAAGCTAATCGGCAAATCCGTCTTTTAGCGCTGCTTCTTCGTTTGCTTCGCTCCTTTGCGCAAAGATCCCTCTAAATATTTTTCTGCACAAGGGGCCCACGATAAAATACTGCATTAGTAAAGCCACTCCGAAATTTAGAAATGACGTTTGAATCCAAACAAAAATGAAATCTGTTCCAAAACTAGTATTCATTATCGTTCCTAAAAGCTCATCATCGGAACCATAGAACAGACGGTAAACGTTTGGATACAAAGAATCTTGATCAATGGTCTTTCATTGCCTACTAAAACTTTGACACTCATTAATTTTGAAAATTTACTCGCTAAAAAGAAAGCGAGGAAGAAACCAATGATCCATTCCAATAGAAAATGCTTGGCTTCAGCAATGATACTCCTGCCTGATAACCCTCCCATATTAAGCGATACATTATAAACACCCATGATAAAAATCATTATTCCTGAATTCAGAAAAGTAAAAATAATTTCTTGACCTTTAGTTTTTGGCATATTGAACTCCTCTTCTTAATAAAAAGAAGAAAGAAAAATGTTTCTTTTCTTTCTTCGCTAATTTTCTCTATACGCTAACTTTTTGCGTCTTTTCGCCGCTTAGCGGAATCGGAATGTACGCTGTTCGAGCAACGACATTTAAAGTAACCTCATGCTCCCCTTTGCTTAATCCGCCTGACTGTAACACACGGATTATAGCTGCTTGATTGTATTCCCATTTATAAAAAGTAACTGTTTGCATTTCATCAAGAGTAAACCAATTGATCTGGTCTACTGTGAAGCGGATGTTCTCTCTAGGAACTTCGACACCATCAGCGACTACTCGCACATTTGATACCATTGACAGTGGGACCCCTCGATAATAGGGAATATAAGTTTCGACTTCATAGCCGATCGTTTCATTATTTTCTACGACATTCCGAAAAGATTTCTCTTTAAAAATGTTTCCATCAAACATATTAATTCACTCTCCTTATTGAATTTGCTGTAAAATATTTTTGATCATCTTTTGGTGCTCGATTATTTGCTCCTTTTCGACCATCGGATTCCCAGGCAGTACCCAACGATTTCCTTCATATTCGGTCGATACATAACCTTCAAAACCATTGTCTTTCAAATAATTCAACATTTCCCAATAATTAATCGATGTTTCTCTGCCATCAACCATTTCGTAAAGCTTGAAATGGAAATGCTTAATGTATTTGATATAAGGATCCATCACACTTAGCGGTAAGTTTTCATAACCTTCAGCCAGATGCAAGTATGTCCGATCGTCTTTATTCTGAACGACTTGCTCAAGTTTTGCTTCAAATTCTGGTGTAGGATTATTCGCATAGCGGAAATAATCTTCACCATTTTCAAATAATTCTGCCACATAGTCCACAACACTATCTGAGATATCATAAACTTCTCGGCAATATTCTGTGTATACTTTTGGGGGTCTCTTACAGAATAATCCCATGTCTACAACAATTCCTAAATATGGAGAATCCAACCGTTTGATCTCCTTTAAGAAATCCTCTGTTTCTTTTACTCCAAATCCTAACCCTGCGTGTAACTCAATTGCCATCGTGATCCCATGTTCCTCTGCAAAAGGTAAAACGGGTTCCACAATATCTGGTGGTGTCATAGAAACTAAGCGAATCAAGTTAAAACCTAAACGTTTCGCCTGCAAAATTTCTTTCTTAATTAGATCAATGCACTCTCTTTGTGTGAGCGTTCGATTATTGTAGAGATTGGTATTTAGAAAAACATCGGCACAAACTAATTCTGTACTGTATTTTTCTACCAACGAATCCCATTTAGCTAATTCCTCTTCTGATGGTTGCGGTGCGCCATGAATCATTTGATCTGGCAGAATTTCTACTCCATCTACATCATTCTCGGAAAGAAATTGGAAGATATCTTCCAAACTCATTCGTCCATTCATATATTCATATTGCAGACTGTAAAGACTGACACATGTTTTTATTTTTCCCATTTCGTTCATTCTCCTTTAACGTGTTCTTGAAAAAGTGATGCCCATTCTTAAAAAAAACTTTCTTCTCATTGGAATCTGCGAAAAGTTGAGCCACTCTATTGAAGATGCAAAAATTTGAAACAAATTTTCTTATTGTCGTTGGCATACGATTCCACTAACGTATTAGAAATACTTAGTGGAACTCGCAACTGACATTCTTATTCTTTTTCAGCTAATTCTTTTACGATTTGCGCATGCTGCGAATCTAATTTATAAAAAGCGATGACGATTGCTTGTAAAATACTGCAAACGATCGGTACAAGATAAAACAGCATGCCAATATTATTTGAAACTGCTGGTGTAACATTGTTCGCGTTGTATCCAATAAAGGCTAGGATATAGCCGATCGCTGCTGCACCTAAAGCATTTCCTACTTTTGTCGCAAAACTGTATCCGGCATACAAGGTACCTTCTGCTCGATGTCCGAATTTCCATTCATTATAGTCGACTGAATCCGAAATCATTCCGAAGACTGACCCATTACTAATATTATTGATAGCACTTGCGATAAAGAATACGATGACAAAGATCGTCATATTATTTTCAAATAGCATCAGTGAAGCATATAAAATACTGAACAGGATCATCGCATAGATATTGGCCTTTCGATGACCAAATTTTTGTATAACTTTGCTTGAAAAAATCGAAGAGGCAAACATTGCCACGTACATAGACGGCATCAAGATTGAGACCATCGTTGGATTCTTTAAGACATATAGACAGAAATAAATTGTCAAAGTTACACGAACACCAATTTTTACAAACATCAATAAAGCAAACAATGTCGTTTGCAACCACGGCTTATTCTTGAAAGCATGCTTGTACGTATCAAGAATATTGATCTTCTGATGAGAAACTGTCGCAGTTTCAACATAGCGTTCCTTACAGTTTCTAACGACGATCAGAAAGCCAATTGAACCCACTACTGCGAAAAGAACTGCTGTAAATACAAATCCTTTTTGTTGATTGCTACCACCAAAAAAGTTTACTAATGGCATTGCTAAAGCTGTTATAAAAATATTTCCTAATGCCATCCCAGCGACCCGTAGACTAGAAAGTTGAGATTTTTCTTGTCCATCCCTAGTCATTAATGTCATCAGAGAGCCGTACGGTACATTCACAATTGTGTAGGCTAAACCAATTAAGATATAAGTCACGTAAGCGTAAACAATTTTCCCGCCATCAGAAAAATCAAAGTAGCTGAACGTCAAAACCAGTAAGACAGCTAACGGAATAATACCAAAAAGAATATATGGTTTGGTTCGACCATATTTTGTGTTCGTGCGGTCAACAAAGCCACCAACAATCGGATCTGTAATCGCATCAATAATCCGCGCGACTAAAAACAATGTACCTGTTGCGGCAACCGGTACTAAAGCAACGTCTGTATAAAAGAATAATAAGTAACTACCGACAAAACCCCAAACCATATTGGATGAAAAATCTCCTAGTCCAAAGCTGATTTTTTCTTTAGAACTAAGCTTTTCTGGTACTTGGATTTTTTCTTCTTTGACTTTCATCTCCATACTTTTCCTCCGTTTCTATTTCACGAAACAGGGATTTCCCCTGTCTCGCAAAAAATGACTTCTAAAGTTCCACAACTTTTCCTGTTTCAGCTGATTTATAAATGGCCTCTAAAATTTGTGTAACAACAATTGCTTGTTCTGGTTTCACCAAAGGCTCTGTATCATTAATGATAGCATCCACCCATTGCAAAGCCTCAGCGTCTTTTTGTTCTAACTGATTAGATGAAAAGCCAAACACTCCGCCTGCTGCAGAAGGTTGTGTTTCCTCTAATTGATTGTGTTTCGCTTGATTGAAGACCACATAACCCTGATCGGCAAAGGCTTTTCCGAACATTTCCGCTCCGCCTTCAGTACCGCATAAAGTTACTTGCGCTTCTTTCGGATTGATCATATTTAGTGCCCAAGCTGCTTCTAAAAAGATCGTTGCACCATTTTCCATCTTGACTAAGCCAAAGGCTGAATCCTCCGTTTCAAATGAATCTGGGTCCCAAGGTCCAAACATATTCGCCATCGGATTATCTTTTAATTTTTGATAAGTCGAACCTAGCACTGTTTTAGGTTTGTAATTATCCATATACCACAGCGTTAAATCTAAAGCATGAGTCCCAATATCGATCAACGGACCGCCACCTTGCTTTTCTTTATCGGGAAAGACACCCCAAGTCGGCACACCGCGACGACGGATCGCATGAGCTTTAGCAAAGTAAATGTCTCCTAGTTCTCCTTTGCTGCAGGCATCATAAGTTGCCAGCGAGTCTGCTCTAAATCTATTTTGATAGCCGATCGTTAGTTTTTTTCCTGTTCGTTTCGCTGCATCCAGCATCTTTTTCGCTTCTTCGTAATTGATTGCCATCGGTTTTTCACACATTACATGCTTCCCAGCTTCTAAGGCATCGACAGTAATCACTGAATGCGAAACATTAGGCGTCAACACATGAATAACATCAATTTCTTTTTTCGCTAAAACTTCCTTATAATCTGTACTAACAAATGCGCCTGCAACCCCGTACTCCTTTGCGGCTTTCTCCGCTCGTTCCGGAACGATGTCGCAAAAGGCCACCATCTCCACTTTATCGGAAAGTTTTGCTAGTGCTGGAAAATGTTTTTGATTTGCGATCCCTCCACAGCCAATAAATCCAAATTTCAATTTAGTCATTGATTCTTCCTCCTATTTGTTATCGTTTACAAGTATTAGTATAGTAGGATTCTTCAATCTATTCTGTGTCGCAATCCCTATAATCAATCTGCTTTTTTTCTAAGAAATATTTTTTTCATTCAAATCGAAAAATAGTGCATCTCTTTTTTTCTAGACAGAATTATGTACCTGTTCTCTAAAAGTTTTTTAGTTAAAACAAAAAGAGCAAACAAAATTTGGGGTGATTGTTTGCTCCTAAAAAATGGTTGGGTTCTCTTTTTTTGTTAAATACATTTTTTTATCTTATAGGCCTGACCTCCTTTCAAAGATAAAATCTCTATTCCTCTTTCGAATAATTTGTCATAACTCCTTTATTAATTCTCTTTCATTTCTCCACTTAGACTACATTGGAGAAAATCTAGTTATACTAATTTCTCGATTGTAACCAGACGAATCTCATTTGCTATCAGGTTATTTTTGATAGTCAAGCCATCTTCTTCTGTCTTATTAAGTTCAACTTCAAACAGCGGAACACTGATATTTCTCAAATAATCAATTTCTCTTTGACGCAAAATCCGTTGATTTCCGACACGAGAGATATTATTGATCAAACTACCATTTTTACTGTTTACCACTTGAGATTTTATTCGATAGTTTGAAACATCCACACCCTTTAAATGAATAGCGACTTCTTTTGGCAGTGTATCTTCAAAAATATTCAGATAAAAATCAGAGCTGATCTCAGATTCATCGTGAAGGAAATAGAATTGGTTCAAATGCTTATAATTAGACATTAATAGATAGATCGTTTCATCCTCATCTTTTGTCACCAGAAGATCTTGTGTTTTATGGATTACTTGAGAACCCATTTGCGAGAGAAACTCAAAGGCATAAAATGCGGGCTTCTTGATATTATCTTTGGTTATCAAGCCCGCTCCTCCATGAATAAGCTGGTGCGTATCATTGAACTCACCATATAGATCCGAAAGCAGCCAATAGCCTAAGCCATCTACATATTCGACAGAATCTAAAATGCTTTTAAAAATGAAAGCTGCTTTAAAGCAACTATCCTGTAAATAATTCCGATTGGAAATTGAGAAATTCCATTCGGTCACAACTAAAGGAATCTGCTGAAAATTTCCCCTATCAAGAATTGTTCGGACTAACTTCAAATTTTTCGAAAAATAAGTTTGATCCGGAGAAATTCTGTTTTCTATTTGCGAACCCTCTTCATCAATAGAATTCATAGGATAGAGATAAATCGAGAAAAAGTCAGGTTTAACTATTTCTTTTCCCCATCTCTTGATAAAGCGTTCCATAAACGGTTTTTCTAAATCGACTGACAATCCACACCCACCTAATTTACACTTAGGAATAAAGCGCTTTAATATTTCATTAACACGATTAAAACGATCAATATACAATTCGGTCTCTTGATCATAAAGCTTCCCATCCTTCATAAATTCATCCTTATCAAGGGTGACGGTCAAATTGGTTTTCCATAATTCAAAATGCCACTTAGAAACCTCTTCCTTGCCCCAGCGATTGATGGCAAAACGAATGAACGCTTCTAGTATTTTTTCCCATTCTTTATTTTCAAAAAATGGTAGACTCCCTGTCTTATTAGAAAAAACTCTACGGTTTGTATTTCGATTAATAATAAAGGGCTTATCGCCAATCTCCAAAAAAGGGACAAGATCATTGCTGAGCATAAGATCGATTACTTTTTCGATCTTTCTAAAATTAATCTTTTCTACCTCCTGTAAAGAAATGATCTCTTCATCAAAAAGTCCCCACACACGACCATAAAAGTAGCCAATCATTTTTTGTGTATCGACTAATTGTTCTTTGAATCCATATTGTAGAACTGATTCAATCGAACCTAAATTGACTAGATATTTCCAGTTAGACAGTTTCTCGTTTGACGCATCTTGAACATCGATTTGATACTCTTCGTAAAAAGCCGTCTGCTTGTTCGTACTTGAGATTAATTTTTCAATCTCTGCTGAAACGAACTCATCGTCGGTTTGCTCTTCTTCCTTTTCCTCATAGTCTTTCCGATATTTAGCAGGTGTAGCCTGATACTTTTCTTTAAACGCCTTATTGAATGAAGAAACATTGGGAAATCCTGTATCTAATGCAATTTGAATAATCGGAGCTTGTGTATGTCTGATTTTTTGTTCAGCAATATTAAGTCGGCGTTCGGTTACGTAGGTTAGAAATTTCTTCCCGGCTTTTTTTTGAAAAAATTTTGATAGCGTCGAAGAGGACAAATAGAATTTTTGAGCAATTTCATTTAACGTCAGCCTGTGCTGATAATTCTCATCAATATAGTTGATAATTTGAAAGAACAGCTCGTCATCTTTACTGTTATCAGATGCGAAGAATCGATTCTCCTCGCTAAAATACTCTGTAAAAACGATCTCGAGCATCCGGTAATAAATAGCATTGATCGCGTTCGTACTATCGCGATTCGTATTATAATATTCGCCTAGCAGCCTTACTAATAAATTCTTGAACTCAATGTCACTGCTGCTTGTCGAGATAGCAGAATTTCCATTTAAATGCTGCTTATTATATAACAGCTTTTGATTATGTCCTTCTAGCTGTAAAACAATAAAAATGACTTCCCCGGTAATTTTTTTGAAATCACCTAAATGTAGCGGCTTGTTTAATAAGAAGAAATCGCCATAACCCAAGTTATATTTCTTTTCGTCATACATGAAGGAAGTCTTTTCACTCATTGATGGAATCCAGCACGGCTGCTGCACTGCTTTCAAATGCTTTATCTTCTACTTCAATACAGGTAAAGCCATCATAGCCAATATCGGTTAATGCAGAAACATATTTTCCCCAATCAACATCCCCTAATCCAGGAAGTTTCGGGCTCATATACTTCAGCGGTGTAGCCATGATTCCTACATCATTTAATTTTTCAGCATAAACTTTGATGTCCTTGTAATGAACATGGAAAATCTTGTCTTTGAATTCATACAACGGTTTGATGTAGTCGATTTGCTGCCAAATAAAGTGAGATGGATCATAATTTAATCCAAAGTACTCACTATCAAGGATCTTGAATACTTCCCTAAAAATTTCAGGTGTAGTCATTAAGTTTTGACCACCCGGCCATTCATCGTCAGTAAACAGCATCGGACAATTTTCAATCGCAATTTTTACCTTCTGCACTTCCGCATGTTTAATAATCGCTGGCCAAACTTTTTTTACCTCTTCAAGATTTTCATTAACTGATTTTGATGGCATTCTTCCTACAAAAGTCGTAACCATCCCAACGTTCAGCATCTTTGCTGCATCAATCACAGTTAGTAAATGATCAATCACTTCTTGCCGTCTCGCAAGGTCCTCATCTAATGGATTAGGATAATAAGCCAATGCTGAAATTTCGACATTCTTTTGACGGCAATAGTTTAAGATTTCCTCTGCCTTTTGTTCAGTTAAATTGGCTGTATCAATATGAGAGACACCTGCATATCTCCGTGCTGCTTTTCCAGCCGGCCAACAAGCGACTTCCACACACTCAAGACCATTTTCCGCTGCAATATCGATCATTTGTTCAAAATCATATTTTTCTAAGATTGCTGATACTAATCCAAGTTTCATTTTTACTTTCCCCTTCTATTCAAATTTGATTGACTCATGTTTTTCTGCGGACAATCGAATCGTGTCAACCAGCTTCATCAATCGCAGGATTTGCTCTGGCTTAACCACCAATTCTGATTTTCCCTGCACATACTCGTAATAATTATCGAAAAACATTTCATGCTTCACATCGACTTGCGGCAATTCTTCCGTGACGATTCTTCCCACTGGTGGTGGACCAAAGGAGCGCGTCGGGCCTGCGGGTGTCATCGCGACTTGACCAGGAACACTTTGAAGCAGCTCACTTGTTCGAACGATCGATCCTTGAGGAGCAAAGCCATCGATATTGGCACTACCCTTATTTCCGCCCATAAACCAGTGATGTTCAAACCATTTTTCCTTAGTATTCAAATAATACGTCCCCAATTCGATTTGTGCATTTACGCCGTTTTTGAAATAAAGTTGGATATTGAAGTAATCATCCACCTTTTCATTAATGACGTTTTTAACATCCGCATAGACGGTTTCGATCTGCTCTGGAATCATAAAAAGAATCTGATCGATCAAGTGAACTCCCCAGTCAAACAGCATCCCTCCACCATACTCTGGATACACATGCCAATCATGCATATTTCCATTGAAGCCATAGAGACTGCTTTTGACCGTAAACAAGTCACCCAGCGTCTGCGAATCATAAATTTCTTTCGTAACACGATAATCTTTATCCCATCTTCTTTGATGATGAATCGTAAAATGCACTCCTGCTTGCTTCACGATCTCTAGCATTCTTTCAACTTCTCCACCATTCATACCGGCAGGCTTTTCAAGAATAATATCTTTTTTTGACTGAGCAGCTTTTTCTACCATTTCTAAATGCAGATGATTTGGTACAGCAATAATTACCGTATTGATTTTAGGGTCACTTAGTAAATCGTCTGCCTCCAACCATTTCTTTACCTCATTTGACCCACAATCTAACTGTGCAGGATCACTATCACAAATGCCAATTACTGTTGCATAATCCAAATGCTCAACTGTTTGCGCGTGTGTTTGTCCCATAAAACCGAACCCGATAATTCCGACTTTTAACATGTTAATTCTCCTTCCTTATTCTAATAATGCCGCTATCGCTGTGCCAAAAATAGTTGATTCTTTTGCTTCCACAAATTCACAATAATAGTTTCTTTTCTCAGTTGAATAATGATTAATCTCATCTAAAATCTTGCTGTTCAATCGTTTAAATTTAAAGAAGGTAGAGCCTTCAGAAGAAATACAGATTGGTAAAACGGGAGAATGACCTAGATCTAAATAGTCCATAATACCCAAGATATTAATAGCAACTAATTTTGCACTTCGCAGAAGCAATTGGTCAACGATCTCAAAGATAACCATTCGATCATCATCGCTGCCCTCAGAATTCACTAATTTTCCGATCCGATTGTAATTAGAGTAGGGATAATCCATAAAAAGCGAAATATCTTCTGTCGTTAGATCAGCTAATTCTGATAAAGCTTGAGTAAAAGTATAGGTAAAATACTGGTCTTCACCCGCTTTTTGCAGAAGAATCGCGGCTAAAGCGCCCAAGTAAGCGCCAGAAATCATTTTTTCGAATCTCTGTTTAGTGGGATTATCTGTATTTTTATCTAGCGTTCTGTCTAACCAGTTGGAAGAAATTTTGTCGTAACCGCCAGATTCAATATTAATGATCCTATTCTCCTTATTCGGCTCAACAAAGGCTGTATTTGTTCCCGTTCCAAGAATAAAACCGATAAACGAATCATATTGCTTGATCGGATCAATAATCATTCCGCCTAGCAAACACGAAACGGTATCATTGATGACAGTGACATCATAATTAATTCCAAAGCCTCTAGACTTAATCTCATCCTTCAAGCGCTGGCCGATTCTAATTCCTTCAATCCCTGTTATCTTTACCCCCTTGTTCATCTCTAATACTATTCCATCCCGCTCTGGGGTAATTTCTGTAGGAAAGGAAAAGCAAAAACCGATTTTGTTGCTTTTTTTAAGAATAGGCTCAAGATAGAAGAATAGCTTCTCAAAGAACTCATTCGCTGTAACTTCCTTCTCTAAGCCGATCATGGGAAATTTTTTCAAATAAATTGTCTTAGCGTAATTATTCTCTTTGAACTCCACAAGGGCTATCCGTAGATTAGTTCCACCTGCATCAATGACGATCGCTGTTGAATCATCCGTTACTTTTTCCTGAAAGTTGATATAGGTATCAATCATTTTTAGGCTGCTGTCCTTATGATATCCATCCATCATTTCTTGTTTAAAAACTTGGATTTCTTTGTTTAGATTGAGTTCTTCACAGTTCAATCCATAATCAGAAAAAAAGATATTCATATTTTTTATCAACTATATCTCCTCCTTTCTAAACCTAGTGTAATGGTTATCACAACAGTATTCCTTTCTTCTCGGAACCAAATGGCAATGATTTATTTCCATATTTAAAACCAATGTATTCAAACGGAAATAAATCGTAGTCTTTTTTTTCGATAATCAGTTACTCTAGACGAAACAATAAAAAAAGTTTATAAATGTACAATTAGTAACCATCTGTACATTCACAAACTCTTTTTTATTTTGATCATAGTTTTATCCTGTTATTACCAATCCCCAAAACTGTTATCTTGATAAACTGTTTCCGTTTGGTTGTCCGCTGCTTCATCATACAGGTTCTTATAATGTCGATAGTCCTCTTCTAAAACTTTTAGTGTTTTTTTATTTACCGCACTATTTTTCTTCAAGCTTTCAATCTGAAAAGAGAGCGTTTGAACCTGTAACTCTAAATCCTCAAAGCTAAGCTCTTTCATTCCACTTAACTCCTTCGATTTTCTTATAATTGATCACGACTTTTCCATTATAAAATTCCAATTCCTTCTCCGACAGCACAACCGTCTTGCTAATATCAACGAGACAGCTATTCGTATATTTTTTGACGATCGTGCCAGATAAAAAGAAATGATCTTCATTAAAAAGAAAATTAATTTTATCTCCTATACTAAATTGCAAATTATACTCATTTTCTCGAATCTCCATTAAAATATTCGGCACCATTGCTTGACCATAACTCATACAATTTCGTCCTCCTCGCGTTTTTCAAAGAAGCAAACTCAAGTGTAGAAGGCTTCCACTTAGTTATTATTCTAACCGATAGAGAAGCATGTACTCGGGAATATTTAATGAAAAATTAATATTTGATCATTCGATTTTTAGTAGAAAAAATACAACCACTTTCCGCCAAAAGTTCAGAAATAGGTTACAAATTTCTAACAGAATTAGTCTGAGCTATACCTCTAAGCTCAAAACAAAATACGCCTGCGAAGATTCTCGCAAGCGTTGTTTGGCTAACCTTATTTAATTAATGCTACAGCTTTTTCAACGATATTCTTCGCTGTCAAGCCATAGTGTTCTTTCAATAATTCTGGATTTCCTGATTGACCAAACTGGTCTTGGACTCCGATTTTTATTACTTTTGTTGGGTGATTTTCAGATAAGAATTCGGAAACAGCACTACCAAGTCCGCCAACTACGCTGTGTTCTTCAGCGGTGATGATCCAAGGTGTTTCTTTTGCTGCTTGTAGAACCAACGTTTCATCTAAAGGCTTGATCGTCGAGAAATTCAGCACACGAACATTGATATTTTGCTCTGCCAGCTGTTTCGCGGCGTCCAAGGCTTCCTGCACCATCAAGCCAGTGGCGATAATCGTTCCATCGGTTCCTGAGACTAAGGTTTCTGCTTTTCCGATGGTAAATGGTTGTTTCGTCTCATGAACTCGTTCAACGGCTAAGCGGCCTAAACGCAGATAAACAGGTCCATCATGTTCCAAGATCGTCTCGATCGCCGCTTCAGTCTCCAGATCATCCACAGGATTGATAATCGTCATTCCCGGAATCGCCCGCATCAATGCAATGTCTTCGATTGCTTGGTGTGATCCGCCATCTTCGCCAACGGTTATTCCCGCGTGAGTCGCCGCGATCGTAACGTTCAATTTCTGATAGGCTACGGCATTGCGGATCTGCTCGTAAGCTCTGCCAGCCGCGAATATCGCGAAACTGCTGGCAAATGGCCGTTTTCCACCCAAAGCTAAGCCCGCCGCCGTGCCGATCATATCCGCTTCCGCAATGCCTATATTAAAGAATTTCTCTGGTGCTGCTGTGGCAAATACATCGGTTTTCGTAGCAGCCGATAGATCCGCATCTAGCACAACTAAGTCTTGATGGTCTTTGAATTTTACCAGCGTTTCGCCGTAAGCTTGTCTTGTTGCTTTTTTCACTTTAAAACGCCTCCTTCAACTCTGCCAATGCTTTTTCGGCTTCTTCTTGGGAAGGAGCTTTTCCATGCCAACCGACTTGGTCTTCCATGAAGCTGACCCCTCTGCCTTTATGAGTTTCGCACACAATGACAGTTGGGCCTTCTGCGTATGTTTTCGCTTTTCCGATCGCGGCTGTTAATGACGCAAAATCATGTCCATCTGCAGTCAACACGTTCCAATTAAAGGCAGCGAACTTCTTGCCAATGTTCTGCACGCCCATGACTTCATCATTTGTGCCGTCGATCTGCAACCCATTGTTATCAACGAATGCAATCACATTATTCAATTTGTAATGTGCCGCGGTCATCGCCGCTTCCCAGACTTGGCCTTCCTGCAATTCGCCATCGCCAAGCAAAATATATACGTTCTTTTGGATACCATCCAGTCGTTTTGCCAAGGCAATGCCATTAGCGATCGACAACCCTTGTCCTAACGAACCGCTTGAAGTATCGACACCGCGCGTTTTGATCCGATCTGGATGTCCTTGCAGATGACAACCGAATTTTCGCAGGTCAAGCAGCTCTTCTTTGGGAAAGAAGCCCTTATCTGCTAGAACGGTATATAAAGCCGGTGCCGCATGACCCTTCGATAGGATAAAGTGATCGCGATCCTTTTGATCATAATTTTCCAGAGTAATATTCATTTCCTGATAGTATAGTACCGTTAAAATATCGATTGCCGAAAGAGAACCTCCAGGATGTCCTGATCCCGCGGAAGCCAGCGCGCGGATGATCCACTCACGCAATTCTACGGCTTTTTCTGCTAAATTTGTCATGTTCATCTTCCATTCAATCTATTTTTTCATTTCCTCAAGAAAGACATTCATCAACATCCATGAAGATTCCGAACCAGGGTCCTTGTGTCCAACCGCGCGTTCACCTAAACGCATCGCCCGGCCTTTTTTCGCAATCAATGGAATCGTTGAATCTGCTCCTTGTTTCATGATCGATACGGTTTCTTCCATTACCGCCACAGGATCGTCGTCATTTTTATGCGCCTCTAAATACTCGATCCCCGGCTGCAATGCATCGATCATGGTTTTGTCGCCTACTTCCGCTTTTCCTCGTTGCTGAACAGCTGCCACACCGTTTTTTAACATACCCGCAAATTCTGAGAAGGAAACCACTTCTTTGCCAGCATCGTCCTTGCCCATTTTGATAAAGAAGCTGCCATACAACGGACCTGAAGCTCCACCGACTTTACTCAACAGCAGCATGCCTGATTTTTTCAGTAGCGCTGTCACATCAGCGGCTTTTTCTAAGTTATCTTGTAGATTAGCATTCACCGCGCGAAAACCAATACTTAAATTGATTCCGTGATCGCCATCGCCAATATCTGAATCCAATTTGGTCCAGTAGTCACGATTCTCTTCCGCAAGCTCTGCCATTTTTGCCAAACTATTCGCAAAAAATTGTTTATCTAATACCATTTCACCCATGTTTACACCTCATTATTTTTATTTTTCACTTTGGAAAAAAGCTTCATTCCTACTAACTAACGACCATTTGAACGAATCAGAGACACGGAATAAAAACCTTTTCTTATAATTTATAATACGGGGTATCACAAGGGGCATCAAGCAATTCTTTAATCTCGTCATCTAGTTTCACTAGGGTAACAGACATACCTACCATATCCATCGAAGTCGCGAAGTTGCCGACATCTGTCCGATGGATCTTGATTCCTTTTTCATTCAAAATTTGATCCACACGACGGTAGCAGACATATTGATCCATCACTGGCAACGCGCCTAAGCCGTTGACTAACACGTAAACTTCATCGCCTTCACCAATCTTAGAATCCTCAAGAATGATTTTCATGATCTCGTCAATAATCACATCTGCTTTTTCGACTTTACGCCGTTCAATGCCGGGCTCGCCATGAATCCCCATTCCGATCTCCATATCGCCGTCATCCATTTGGAAGATCGCTTCACCAGTTACTGGCAAGGTTGAAGAAGATAATGCCACGCCTAATGAGTACGTATTGTCGTTCGCTTTTTCCGTTACTGCTTTAACCTTATCTAAATCATATCCTTTTGCAGCTGCACTTCCAGCGACCTTGAAGACTGGCAAATCACCTGCGACACCACGACGATCCTTCTTGTCTTTTGCGGAATACACATCATCCGTTGTCGTCACTGTTTCAACACGAATCCCGTCTTCTTCCAGTGCCATTTCCGCACCCATGTCGAAGTTCATCACATCGCCAGCATAGTTCCCATAAAGATACAGACAGCCTTTACCGCTATCAACCGCTTTCACTGCTTCGTAACAGGCATCTGGCGCTGGTGATGTATTAACGTTCCCAACAACCGCCGCATCAGCGAAATCTTTCCCAACGTAGCCTAAGAACATTGGTTCATGCCCTGATCCGCCGCCAACAATTACGCGGACGCGTGGCTCTTCACTCATTAATTTGCTGACAACCACACGATTTTCCGCATCTAGTGTCACATATTGCTTATTCGCTGCTGCATAGCCTTCCAGCATTTCCTCTACTACTTCATAACCATCATTGATTAACCGTTTCATATTCCCATTCTCCTTGTAAAATATATTTTTTTGATACTTTTTTATAAGAATAAAGACAATAACAATCCGCCCAATAATCCGCCTGTAACGGCCGCGGCGATTTTTGGTAATGATTTTTTTACATTGCCGCCAACTAAAGCGGAAGCTACCCAGACACCGACACCAGCGGCCAACCCTTGATCGACCCACGCGCCTGTTTGCGCGATCATCGGTGTTGAAATGCCGTGATTAATACACCAAACCGTGCCAACAATAAAGAGTGCCGCCATCCATCCGCCGATCGGTCCCCAGTGATCCACCATTTTTCCCCACGCCATGCGGATTACAAAGGGGAATAAAAATCCGCCGCATACTGTTGCAAGTCCTAAGCCCAAAGTCATTTATTTTTCCTCCGTTCCTTTTATGATGTTACTCTTCGCCAACTAAACGATCTAATTCTTTTTCGGTCATACCTGGTTCCGGCGCATTTTCGTCCCGTTGCTCTTCTTTTGCCACGCTCTTTTCAAATGCTGCGGCAACGATTCCCCCGATCACCGCACCCACGATAACTAATGCGATTGTTGGTAAGGCATCAGTGAAAACAGCTCCACCTTGCATGAATGTGTCTCGAGCAATACCACAGACACCAATCGCAAGCCCCATGTCTACGAAGGCAGCATCATCTTCGTTACCGGTCAAATTGAGATAATGATTCATAAACCACATAGGTCCAATAATAATTCCAGCTGCCAAGTAACCGCCGAAGATGCCAAAACTGCCTAACTCATTCCAAACAGACATTACAATGGTGCCAGCGATCATGTACCCTACCATACTTCTCAGAAATTTCATTTTTTTCGCTCCTCACTTTTTTTATTCAACAAAGCTTTACAGCTGTGCTAACTCTTGAATGATTGTTTCCTTCTCCTGACAAACGGTTGCTTGAACGGCCGCCGCAAAAGCTCCCTCAACCAATGGACAATCCATGATCTCCGTTTTTGCTTGCAGCTCTTCGTCATCGATCAAATCAATCGCTGTTTCCGAGCTGAGTATAGCGCTTCCAATATCACAAAAAATTAGAATGTGGTCGCAGTCCGCATTCTCTTCGATTGCTTCCATGATCATGACCGAGTTCGTACCTAGCCTGCCATCACCAGTTCCACCAGCGGAGATGATCCGCACCGCATCGCTGGTTCCTGTCATTTCCTCGATCATTTCCTTCGTCCCATCAGTGATTTTTTGACTGTGGGAAACGAGAATAATCCCAAACATGTTTACTCCCCCTTTACTTTCTTAACTGTTTCAACGATTGTCGCGTAGTTTTTAGGATTGTGACCAAAGCGTCCCACAAAAACACCATCGACATTTTCATCGGAAACGATCAGCTTGACGTTTTCCTGAGAAACAGAGCCGCCGTAAATGATGCGAATGTTTTCTGCTGTTTGAATATCATACAATTCTTTGATACATTCGCGGATCAATCCATGAACCTGCTGTACATGCACCGCGCTGGCTGCACAGGTTTTTCCAACTGCCCAAGCTGGTTCATAGGCTAAAATGATTTTTTCCGCTTGTTGTCCCTCGATTTGGAATAAGTCTAAGAATAACTGTTTTTTCATTAGAGCTTTGATTTCTTGATAATCGTCCGTCTTCGTGACTTCACCGATACAAAGGACTGGTGTCACATCATAATCCAAGGCCAAACGAACTTTTTGATTGATCATGTCATCGGTTTCATTAAAGTACGTCCGCCGTTCAATGTGTCCGATCTCCGCATAGCTGCCCTTCATTTCCTTGAGCGACTCAATGGAAAATTCCCCTGTATAGGCGCCGTTTGCTGCTGGAGCGATGTTTTGCGAACCTAAGCCGATCTCTGAATCCTTCAAAATCATCGCTACTGGATAAAGTACACCCATTCCTGGACACATGAATTGCTCGATTTTTTTCTCGTCCCCAACCTCTTCTACGATCGCATGAGCAAAATCTCGCGCGTTGTCGATCTGGTTTTGGTATAGCTTTAAACTGATCCCAACAATTGGTTTACGCATGATAAGTACCTCCTTTTTTTATAGTAATGTATTCATTTTCTGTCTAAAAATGAGTTCGATTTTTAAGCCGAATGCCATTCCACTCGCTTCTTTACTTTTTCGCAATATGAACTAGGAAGAGTGGAACTGGCATCCTCTCTTTACGTTGTTGACTTTATTTCTTAAATGCTTCCCAATCCTTCAAGAAAGCTTGAATGCCGGCATCAGTCAATGGATGTGACCATAATTTAGGGAACAGTGTGCCTGGGATCGTCGCGATGTCTGATCCTAATTCAGCGACATCCTCTACATGCTTCAGGCTGCGGATACTAGCGGCAATGATCTCTGTTTGATGGCCGTATTGTGTTAAGACTTTTTTCAGATTACTGATAAGTGCCAAGCTGTCAGTCGCGATATCGTCTAAACGTCCGACAAATGGACTAACGAAGGTTGCTCCGGCTTTGGCGGCCATCAAGCCTTGTGCGACTGTGAATACCAACGTGACATTTGTTTTGATGCCTTCTTTAGATAGGATATTGACTGCCCGCAACCCGTCTTCTGTCATAGGAATTTTTACCACTACATTGTCTGCCCAAGTCGCGATGTCGCGTGCTTCCTTCACCATGTTTTCTGTATCAAGTGCAATAACTTCGGCACTGACTGGTCCTTCGATCAAGCCGCAGATCTCAGTGATGACTTCTTTAAAATCCCGACCTTCTTTTGAAATGATCGTCGGATTCGTTGTAACACCGTCCACCAACCCTAATTCATTGATTCGTTTAATTTCCTCAACATTTGCTGTGTCTAAAAAGAATTTCATTACTCTTCCTCCTATTTCGAATACTCTGCTTCTTTTTCCATGATTTGATCAATTTTTCTGCCAGAGTTGCCGCCTTCAAAAGTAACTGATAGATATTCGTCGACGATTTTCTTTGCGACATCGACACCGATGATTTTTGAACCCATCGTGATGATCTGTGCGTTATTGCTTAACTGTGCGCGCTCCGCAGAATATGTATCGTGTACTTGTGCTGCTCTAACGCCAGGAATTTTATTTGCTGCCATCGCCATCCCAATCCCTGTGCCGCAGCAGAGGATTCCGCGATCGATCTCCTTGTCCACCACGCCATTTGCTACATTAAAGGCAATATCTGGGTAATCGACTTCTTCTGGAGAAAAACATCCATAGTCCTTCACTTCAATACCTTTTGCTTCTATATATGCCAGCAGCTCTTGCTTCATTTCAAATGCGTTATGATCTGATCCGATTCCAACTTTCATTTTTCTCTCTCCTTTTTCTTTTCGTACTTTCATAATAACCGCTAGTTTTCGCTTTGTCAATCTTTGTTTTCGTTTATTTTCGTTTTATTATTCTTTTTCGAAAACAAGATTGGTGTTTCGATACCAAACGAAAGCAAAAATAGTGTTTTCTATTGTTTTTTTTACTTTTTTGTTCTATACTATAGACAATCATTATTAATGGAGGAAAGATTTATGTACACAAATCAAAGAAGAGAAAAGATTCTTGCTTTACTGCAGGAACGGGATTCTGTTTCGGTCAACGACTTGACTGAGCTGCTATCTGTATCAAAGGCAACCATTCGCTCAGACTTGAATTATCTCAGCGATAATAATATGTTGATTCGAACCCATGGCGGCGCGACTCGTTCGAAAGAAGACGAAACCTTAAAAATCGACAAAAACTACGACATTCGAAAACAAAAGAACATCGAGAAGAAAGCAGAGATTGCTAAAAAAGCCTTCCCATTGATCGAAAACGGTGAATGTATCGTTTTAGATGCTAGTTCGACCTGCTACGAGTTGGCGAAGCTGATCAGTCAATCCGATTTGCGGATCACTGTTTTGACGAATGGACTTCGTACCGCTTCCCTTTTAAAAGAGAACTTGAATCTTACTGTTGTGTTGGTCGGGGGCGTCGTAAAAGGAAGCTCTAACGCGGTGGAAGGAATTTTAGGAATAGAAATCCTGAAGAAGGTCAACATTGACACGTTATTTACTTCTGCTTATGCTATCTCGGCAACAGAAGGCTTGTCAGATTTCAACTTATATGAAGTGGAATTGAAAAAGCGGATGGTAGAATTGGCTTCACAAACAATCGCCTTGATTGACAGCTCGAAATTCGAGAAAAAATCGATTGCTACTTTTGCTACGTTGCCGCAGTTAACTGGTTTGATTACAGATAGCGAGATCCTTGCTGAAGTAAAGGACCATTACAGTCATGTTGTGAAATTTTTAGACTAAAAAACGATCGTTACACTTTCACTGAAAAGCGTAACGATCGTTTTTTTATAGTGACTAAGCACCTATCCACTCGGCCTCTTTAACATAATCGAGCATCGAAGAAAGATGAAGCTCCTTTAATCCTTTTTTCTGTTTAAGCTTTCTGTAAGCTAGATTTCGTACACTCTTCTTGTGGATGAACTTGGTGTTTAAACTCAGAAATGGGACTTAAAACGACGGTTTGTTTCATTTGATACGAGGTGCAGGTTCGATTCCTGTCGTCCACGTATAACAAAGTAAAATGCGAATATAAAGGGAAAACACTGTTAAACCAACGCTCAATTTATGAAGTATTTAGATTCAACAATAATTTCTCATCTAACGTGGGGCTGCCGTTCACTCTTGTGAACGGTTTTTTTATATTCCTTGTAACAATGTGAGTTTTTGTTTTGATCCTAGCAGCCCATTAACTACTTTGTGTGGACTTGTCATTGAAGAAGCATCCAGTAGAGTATTGAGATTAATTACCATGCTTTTATTTTGTTCTATTTCTTTATCCAAATTCCATCACATTCTTTAATAATCAAGTCCTTTTTCAATGTCTAAAACCTTTTCTAAAATGATAGATTGCATTGCTACAAGCTGGTCGATGCTTCTATCAGTATCATGAGCTAACATTTTGTCCGAATATTTTTTTATTTTTCGATAGTCTAAAGCTACTTGCTGAATATCGTCTAAAGTTTCTCCCAAAAAGAACAATAATGATTTAACATTATTCAACTCATATAACGTGTTATTAATATCTATTGACATTGCTTAGTTCCTCCAATACATTGCTGATATTCCCATTCATCATAAGTCACAAATAACACTAATCACACTCCAGCGAAAACAATAACCTTCCATAGTGTGGGTAAAACTGTGGCGATGCCTCCCAAAAGGAAACAGGCTAAAGCTAAATTAAATTTTTTCTGCATCGTCTTACGCTCCATTCTGTTTTGTGGTAGAATGAAAGCAGAAACAGGCTGGTATAGCCGTTCATTTGCCTTTATCCTGTCCGCCAAGACAATTAGGGATAAGGCTTTTTTTCTGTCTGCATTCATACTCATTATGCTTCCAACTCGATTCCTAATAGATCCGCTAACTGCTCGACATCTGAATAGAACAAATCTTGTACGGTGTCTCTATCCATATCTTCATCAAAATGCGCAACACACAGCTCATACAAACTTTGGACTAATGATTTAACGGTCGGCTGTTCAACTTGATAAACTTTCTTTTCATAATCCTCTAACTCTGCCGCCACTTCTGCAACTAATAAACGACTTTCTTTTAGCCCTGGCGAGCTAAAAGAAGCGCTTAGATTGTCAATAATTCGCGACTGCTGACGATTAATCTCAATAGGGTTATATTCTTGATTCATGTTAAGTTCCTCCTAATCGGCTGAAAATTCAGCTCAGTAAACCTTTTGTATCTGATATTTGACTTTTGTAACGTCTCATTTTATGTGCTCCATTTCTAGAAAGTTCCAACGACCCACGTTAGGAAAATTTTATATTTCATGTTGCTTCATAAACTCATCACAGGCTTCTTTCCGAATACGTTCGATACCACCAACTAGAGATGCTTTAAGACCATTCGAGATATAGACGTTCACTAGTGTGTTGTATGCGATGTTTAAATACTCGCATGCTTTTTTCTTATTCATTGCCTGTGGTAACTCCTTGCGCTTTTCTTGTATCTTGAAAGCTTCGGCTACACTCTCGGTAATTAATACAACCAACGGAGCAAAGTCTTCATCTTTCAGATCAAGACTATCAATTTGTAATTTTGCCATGTTTACACCTCCAAACTGGCTGTTTCAGGCATTTTAAGAGTTGTTTGATAAACTACTACACCAACATTCAGAATGAACTTAATATCATCAGATGAGCGGCCTAATTGAATAAGGCCTGATACTAGTTCTTCAATCTGGTTAACTGCAGCTTGTTCCTTAGTAGTCAAAAAATCTAACGGTGTAGCTTTTGATTTTGCACCCCTAGCCTCTCGTAGCTGCTTAGCGTTGAACCCTAGTGCCTTCTTGTAAACTAAATCAGTAAAATGTTTGTAAAAGCGACTACTAAAACCAGCGTCCCTGATCGCATCTGTCATAGAGCATCGGATGCCTTTACCTTTTGTACGTTCTAAACGACATGTAGTCAGTACTCTTTCCATCTCATAGAATTGTTTGACAAGCTCCTTTTTGAACTTTCTAACTGGTTCAGTATTATCAAGATAAGTAATAAGTAGCGTTGCTTGCTGCTGATTAAGGTGGTAATCTTTCGATTTTCTACCACGTCCGGGGTTTATTTTCGACATTTCAAATGTCAAAATTCCAAACTCTTTTAAATCAGATTCATATTTATGAATAAGTTGTCTAACCGCCCGTGGTTCTACTTCGACATATCCTGCAACGACACTGCTTTTAGTAAATGGCTCACACTTCAAATCTTCTGATTCAATAAAAACTAACTCATCCACCGCTCAGCCCTCCTTTCGTTCTGGTACATATTCAATTAATTCACTTAATGGAATTTGCAAGAAGTCACAATTTTATTGCAATGTCTCTAACTGAATATTAGTAGCGCGTTGGTAATAAATTTCAGTTAGTGTGGTCTTACTAATTTTTGTTGCTCGGTGAATATCGGAAACTTTTAAAAGACGTTCACCTAAAATCTTAGATAAATTATTATCTATACAAAAACATCTCCTCACCTATATTTTCGTAAACTATATTGAACGTTTACATCCGTAATGATACGCCTTTCCTTTTTGATAGTCAAGTCATTTTTTATAACAAATTGAAAAAATGACCAATATAGTTTACAATGTATCTATAAAACAAGCAAATGCACATTGCAGAAAGAGGCGCTTTACATGATTCGAAATAACCTTGCATTATTACTGACAGAAAGAAACTTGAAAATTACTAAGGTTGCTAACGACACAAAAATTTCAAGAACTACTCTCACTGCTTTAAATCAAAACGATAATAAAATGATTCAGATGGATACTATTAATACTTTATGTAGATATCTAAAGATAACTCCGTGTGATTTTTTTGATTACGTTCCTTTCGACGTTGATTTTTTTGTGAACATTGCTAATCAATCTATGTATGCACCAGACGAAGGTGTTCCTACATTTAAAATTGAAGCGTTCCTAAATATAGATGACAATGGTGGGAATCATTCATTTGAATACGAAGGATTTTTGGAAAATTATGGATCCGCTCCTAATAACAAACACGCTATCAGAGTGTATATAGAACCTACTTCAACTGATGATGTCATTTTATATCTATCCGATTTACCTCAAACATTTATTACAGATATTACTCAGCAGTTTAAAAATAGAATTAATACAGCAGTCGAAGCATTCGGATTGGAATCTTATGAAAAAGACTTTATTACTATAAATCTGCTCCAGAAAAGAAAAATATAAAATACCACTCTCCCCATACATACGTCCCCACGTTAGGTAATGGAAAATAAAATCATAGAAAGGAGAATTTATGGAGCATCAACAAAGAAAACTTCCTTTTCAAGAAATGTACGCTCACATGGAATCTAAAGGAATATCCTTTAAATACCTAGGAAAAGCAGAAGTTATTAATACATTAGAAAGTAAAAACTATTACTACAAACTAACAGCTTTTAGAAAGAATTTTACTAAAAAAGATGGGCTGTATCGTGATTTAGACTTCTCATATTTAGTTGATTTAGCTTCAATTGATATGCAGCTTAGATATTTAATAATGGAGATGTCACTAGATATTGAACATAATATTAAGACTATTCTTTTACGTCTTATCACCACAAATGATCAAGAAGATGGTTTCTCAATCGTTAAAGAATTTGAGCTATATGATGATTATTCATTTACTAAAACTTTGAATACATTTAGGAAAAGTAGGTACTTAGATGATATGTATCGGAAACGCGGGAATGATATTCCTGTATGGACTTTAGTTGAACTAATGGATTTTGGCAGTCTCTGTAGTTTCGTAAAAATGTATTACAAAAAATATAAGAATGTACAACTAGAAAAAGCTGCAAAATTAATGATGTTTGCAAAATATTTAAGAAATTCTGCCGCACATAGTAATATTCTTTCCATAAATGTCTTTGGAAAAACTAATCGTATAAACGGAAAACCTCAAGCTATGGTTTCTTCCTCTGCAAAACTGATTTCCATTGATCCCTATCAAGTTGGGTTCAAAAAAGTTCATGATGCAATATGCTTGTTCTCATTATTCAAAACATATGTTTCTGGTCAAGTCAGATACTTAAGAAAAAAAGAAGGTCTTCGTCTATTAAAGCGGTCTCTTAGACATGAGGATTGGTACAAAACAAATTGGCAATTGAACTATATGTTCACAATTTTATACAAATTGGTTGACTTTTTATAAAACAATCTATAGTATTTTAGATGAAGAAAGAGCAGGTAATGCTGCCGCTCTACACTTATGCGTGCATAAGAAAGAGTGCTAGGCTACATGATTAGAGTCAACTATCATCTTTGATAGTTGGCTTTTTTTCTTTTTATTTTATCTATTTTGTCTCAAGAGAAAAAGAACCTCTCATACATACCCAAACGCTCCACGTTAGGTACTGGAAGAAAAACACAATAGCAACAGTTGCAAGTTATACAACGAAAAAAGGCGAGAAGCGCTGGATGGTCAAAGCGTACTTAGATATTGACCCATCAACAAATAAACAAGTTAATCTACAGAAAAAAGGCTTCTCCAATAAGAAAGAAGCCCAACCATTTTATAATCGCAAGATTGTAGAAATTGAAAAAAACGGATTCCAAAAGCAACATGCTGATACCTTCAAAGAGGTGTATGAGTTATGGTTAGCGATGGATAATCTGACTGTAAAAGAATCTAGCTATAGCCGTTTAAAACTTCAATTTAACAAGCACATATTGCCAGCGTTCGGCGAGAAAAAGATAAAATCCTTCAAACCGATCGATTTGCAACAATATGCGAACGAAAAAAGCAATGAGGTGCAAGAATATCGACTACAATTATCCAATATCTCACGAATTTTTGAGTTTGCTATCAAACAAGGGATTCTCCCATCTAATCCAATAAAGATGAGCACGATCCCCAAAAGGAAAGCAAACCTCGAAAAGAAAAAAATCATATATTTCACTAAAGATGAGCTAAAAACATTACTTGACTATGCGAAAGAAAATGAGTCCTACAAAGTTTATGCTTTTCTCTATTTGATGGCTAACACGGGATGTCGTAAAGGTGAAGTTATGGGGTTGCAGTGGGATTGTATCGACTTTGATAATAAGATGTTAGAAATTCGTCAGACCCTTGCTAGAGGTGAAAATAGACGGTTATATCTTGAAGAACCTAAGACCGCTCACTCTCTTAGAACGATTCCCTTGAGGATGAAACCATTGCGGTTTTAAAAGCTTGGCGGAGAATTCAAAGAGAAGACATGCTACAATTTGGTATAAATATCATGAGTGCAAAGTAGCTTGTATTTAGTTCGCCACTCAATGAGTTCATCAATATGGATATTCCTAATAGGTGGATGGCACGAGTCTGTAAAAGGACAAATATGCCTGTTTTAACACTTCATGCACTACGCCATACCCTTGCCACCTTATTGATCAGCGAAGGTGTAAATCCTTAAACCGTTTCGGAGTTGCTGGGCCATTCATCAGTAGCACTCACTTTAGATATTTATACCGGTGTTTATGAAACTGAAAAAACCAGCATAATCAAATTGCTGGCTAAAATAATCAATTAAAAAAGTGTTTAGATTGATTTGAATTTTTTTGAAAATACATGACAAGTAAATCTACGGATATTATAGCTACAAATACTATTGTATCAATGTTTTTGATTACTTTATATCTAACGAGTAAAGCCCCTTAAAATCCATTTTTTTAAACTTGGTGTTTAAACTCAGAAGTAGGACTTAAAACGACGGTTTGTTTCATTTGATACGAGGTGCAGGTTCGATTCCTGTCATCCACTTTTAAATAAAATCTCCTTGATGTTCAATCGAATCATAATGATACTTTTTCTCATGAAACACCTCTGAAATTTACAGATTAACTGAAGAAAAGCCAATAAAGAAGATTTACCAGCGGATTGTATTCTTCCGCCAGCCCTGTATAATTTCTATTGAGGTGAGTCAATGAACGTTCCAGAAAAATATACATTAAAGAAAAAATTTGTTATTGGGTATTATCTACTGCTTATTTTGGGTGTTCTATTGACGATTGGGCGCTGGTTAAGTGTACCTTTTCCTGATTTTGTCGTGATTAATCAAGAAATCCACTCGCATATCTCCAACTTTTCATTAAGTATGCTTTTTTATTTAACCATTGGCTACGCCTGGCTGCTTTCTGGGGTAAAATTTGGCTACGTAACTCTATTAGGTGGGATTCTTTTTGTTGGAAATCTTGTTTGCGAAACACTGCTGGGCTTTATGAATATGACAGATATCATTGATGCTGTCTATGGGGGAGTGGGTACGCTCATCAGCTTCGCCTATTTGTTGGCTGCTTATAGATATGGACAGATTCCCGTTAAGCCAAAAGAAACCGACGAGGTATGATAATGATTTGTTTACTAATCTGGATCTTAAAAGTTGCCTATGCAGCACAAATTATGAAAGATTATCTTCTGAATTGACACAACTGGGTGGAGAAAGTGTTTAAACTGCAACATTCATGGACTTTTTTTCCCTGTGGCAAATGCTGCAGTTATTGACCTAGGATTTCCAATTGAATTACAAATAGTCAAAGCAAAATTACCGTAAAGCACACCACTAATTTTCCACCGTCTTTTACAAATGAAACCATTTACATCACCTACTAGCGATAGTAGACTTGAAGTAACACAACAAGGATGTGATGGAATGGATATCAAAGCAATCGTAATGGATATCGATGGTACCCTACTAACAACTGGAAAAGTAGTTTCGGAAAAAACCAAGCAGGCGTTGATCGCTGCTCAGGAAAAAGGCATTAAAGTTATCTTGGCTTCAGGCCGCCCGACAACAGGGATGTTTGAACTAGCCGAACAATTAGAAATGACGAAATATGAAGGATTTCTCGTTTCCTACAACGGTGCGCGCGTGACGGATTGTCTAACGAAAAAAGTTTTGTTCAATCAGGCAATGAGTGTTGAGACCGGTCAAGCGATCTTGGAGCATCTGAAAAAATTCGACGTTGTTCCGATGATTGACAAGGAAGACTATCTTTATGTGAATGACGTTTACAACAAAGACCTGCAAAAAGTCGCCGCTGACTTTAAACTAGAAGAATTCGGTAGCATTATTGAATACGAGGCGCGGGGTGGAAATTTCAAGCTATGTGAACAAGAGGATCTAGCAGCCTTCGCCGATTTTCCGATCAATAAAATCTTAGTTTCTGGAAAACCAGATTACATGGCTGAGCATGCAGAAGCGATGCACATGCCTTTTGACGACGTTGTAACCGCGGCTTTCTCAGCTCCCTTTTATTTTGAATTCACGGATAAAGGAATCGATAAGGCGAAGGCCTTGAATACTGTTTTCCCTGATATGGGGATTCACTCTTACAATATGATTGCATTTGGTGACGGGCATAATGACCGTTCGATTATCGAATATGCTGGGATCGGTGTCGCGATGGGCAACGCTGTAGATGATTTGAAAGCTATTGCGGATGATGTGACGCTTTCCTGTGATGAAGATGGGATCGCGGCAGGGTTGGAAAAATACTTATAGCGCACACGAAACCAGCTAAGTTTTTAGGCTTAGCTGGTTTTTTACTAATTTACCGGGCTTTCGCTGAGTGCGACTTTTTGGACCATACAATCAATTTCAATCTCGCAGCCCATCGGTAAGCTAACGATTGGAGAGGTATGTCCAAAATTCAGATTGTAAACGATCGGCAAATCCAACAATCCGCATTCTACTTGGATAATGTTTAGCAAGGCACGCTTATATTCTTGATAGTATTTTTCATCCATCGGCTTGGCTACCAGCAGACCAGAGATTTGATGGAAGATTCCTTGTGCAGCCAAACCTCTTAAAAGGATCGTAAACATATCGGGACTAATTTGCATTTCAGAAGTTTCCAAAAACAGAACCTTGTCCCTCCACTCATCCTTTTTCGGCCATATCTCAGTCCCTATCATCATGGGAAAGGTTTCAAGACAACCACCCAAAAGCTTCCCGCTGACCGTTTGTTTTCCTTGAAGAAACTCGTGACCATGACTCTCCTTCTGCATCTTTCTTTTTACCGTTTGATTTTTTTCATTAAACCAATCTAGAAATTCACTGGTCCATTCCGGACTACTTTCCAGTGTCATTGGCAAATTTTTTCCGGAAACCAGCTCAAGAAAATGGTCCAAAGTATATTGATGCATGTGAACATTCTCGGCAAGCTCAAGGATCACACAAGGGCCATAGATCGATGTGACACCCGCGTGATGAAACATGAAATGATTAATCGTAGTATCAGAATAACCCACAAATAGCTTAGGATGCTGTCTGATTATCTCAAAATCAATGTATGGAAGTAATCTAATCGTATCATCGCCACCAATCATGGAAATAATTGCTTTGATCTGTGGATCGACTAAGGCATTCATCAAGTCCTCTGCTCGTTTCTCAGGATGCTGTTTCAAGAACGTGTCTGATTTCAGTGCATTGGGTGTTAAAACAACTTTAAAACCCAGCTCTTCTAAGCGATTTTTGGCGGTCTTCCATCTATATTCGACCTGAGACTCCCCTGCAAGACCAGAGGACAATGAAATGAATGCGATCGTGTCACCCGCTGATAATCTGTCTGGTTTGATCATATTGCTACCTCCTTGTGAAATGATCTAATATGACGATGGTAGCAGAAACTATTCGCGTTTTCCAATAATCCTATTTTTACTTTACAAATCGCTAGTGATCGCTATAAATCATTTACGTATACACAGAATTTTCTAAATGTTCACCTCTGAATTCTCAGCATTAACCACAAAATCTAGTCCTTCAACCTTAAAATATTCAGTGATCCGCTTCTTTAATTCCTGCATCGCCTGATTCGCTCGCTCCGCCTGTTCTATATTGATTGATTCCATAAAGAAAATCACGTCTTTGGTTTCTTCCGTCAGCATCGTTCGTTGGGCTTCCCGCCAGTTTAAACAACGGCAAATCGCACCTTTTTCATCGTAATAAATGATTTCTCCAGGTAAAGCTGGTGCGTCAGCTTCTGCGCCTAATGGTAAGAAGGCTTCGCCGCCTACTGCCTGACCTAAATGAATGTCGCCAGCGATCTTTTGCAGGTCTTCTCCGCCGCAGGGTACTGCGAATTCCAGCGAAATGCTGTTATAGATATCAACTAGCGGATTAATCGGCTGAAACTCACGATCCTGACTGACTCTTTTCAGCAATGCTTCAATCGAAGAACGAGCACCCTTTTTAGTTTTGAATTGGCTGAACGCCCCACGCCATTCCGCAATAACGGGATTTCGGCTGAAGGTTTCTTCCTGAAGAAACTTCTTCGCCGCTTCCTTTCCGTTAGTTAGTAGCTCGGTTAAATACGGATCATTTTCCTTAGCCTGATTGTCTGCGATTCCTTTTACGATCAGCACATTGAGCTGTGCTTCGGGAAAGCCCCCCAAAAAGGATGGATTTGCGATAAATGTTGTCATATAATTACTCCTTCGTTTTTTCTAAATAGGGCCATTTATTGCCTTTTTTGACTGAGAGCCATTCATCATCAATGTTTGCGACCACTTTTTTCAAGGTCTGGGAGAAGGTCGCAATCTCCTGCTCTGATAACTGTTGCAGCGCAATTTGATTGGAATAGTCATTTTCCAGCTTGATGATTGGTGCAAGCTCTGCTCCTTTTTCCGTAATGAATAAGCGGCGAATCTTTTTATTTTCCACATCGGTTTTCTTTTTAATAAAGCCTTTTTCCTCCAGCTTTTTGATTGCGCGAGCGGCGGTTGTCCGATCGACCTTGATCATTTCGGCCAACTTGTCGGGGATGATGCCAGGATTCTCGGAAATACGGATCAAATACAAATACTGACCTTTAGACAATTGAAAATCCTTAAATTCAATATTAGCAATTGAGTCCAGTGCTCTGGCGATCGCGCCGATGTCTCTAAGAACGTCTATCATTTTTTTGCTCCTATCTTTTACTCCGTTATCATAAAATATTTTTGTTGCAAATGCAACAAAAATTATCGAATAAAAAGTATAGAAAACAGAGTGATTCTCTTCTTTTCTTGTTAAACCAAATGTCGCTTCGCGCACGAATTAAAAATTATGATAGCTTTCAAGAAGCGAATCCGTCACCGAATCTTTTTAGAGGAGGTAATTTGCATGAAAACAAACACAATGGAAGTGAAGTTGACTGTTTGTGCTGGATTAGATGTTCACGCAAAAACGGTCGTCGCCTGTGTGCTCACTGGCGCTCTCAACTCTTTACAAGCAAAAAAGGAGAGCCGCACCTTTTGGACACGAACGTTTGAATTGCGCCAACTTGGAGAAATGTATCCTACGTTTTCTTCCGACTTTATTTCTTTTAGGCAGTGTTTAACACCCTCCATATAGCGATAATTAAAAGTATCTAAGAGGCGATCCCATGCTTAAGCAAACTTATTAACCCACACTTAGTCCATAGAACGATCTTTATGATCTACTCATTTTCGCCAATCATATTTTGCGTCGGTTCAATGAGTTAGTTGACTTTTCTTTTGTCTATGAAGAACTTGAAAACAAGTATTGTTTGAATGATGGTCGCAATGCCTATGATCCAATTAAATTATTTAAATTTTTGATGTTAAAAGCGATATTTCCTGCATCGGATGTGAACCTCGTTGTTCGCAGTAAAACAGACATGGCTCCAAGGAGCTAGAACGCTCTTTGTCACGAATTTAAAACGAATCGTGAAGCTAATAGATGAAAAAAAGAAGATAAATAGCTTCGAACGTCCGACGATCAACTGAAAAGACTGATCATCGGACTTTTTTACACTTATTCATCTGAGTTTCTGTAGAATTTAGGGTACTTTATCAGTAGTCCTAGTATTCAGGCGGTAGTTTTAATTTTCCGAAGCATTCGCTTTTGACTGAACGTTTTTTTATCCTTCGTTCCCTTGGCGAATCAACTTCTGTAACTTTTCGGGAACAATCTCGTAACCGGTCTTATTCTTTTCAATATACCCATTTTCCCGCAAATACTTAAAGGTATGCGTCAGATGGCGGTAACTAACGCCCAAATAATCAGCGATCTGCGTATTGTTTTCGCTGTATTGATTGTTGACTGAGACTTCTAATAGCAATGCGGCTAAACGGTATTTCAGTTCAAAGGTTTGGGCATTGGAAAAATGCTCCATCCGCAGCAAAAGCTTCTTTCCGATGTACTGAGCGATGAAGGTTGAAAACTCCGCATCCTCCATTAGCAATTCCTCCACAACCTTCAACGGGATCGCTAAGCAGCAAACCGAACCGATGGCGATCACATCTTTCGGAGCTTCCTCAGCTTTTACCAAGGTCAACTCACCGATAAAATCTCCGGCTTCCAGAAATTGGAGGATCAAATTTTTTCCGTTAGGCTCCTGTTGGATGATGCGAGCTTTTCCTGATAAGAGGATGAACAAATAGTCCAGCTTCGCTGCTTGACTGACAATTTTTTCATTGCGTTCATAATCGATGAAAGAGCTTTGCTGCAACATTTTTTCTATTAAGAATGGGGCTTCGACTTGATTTAGCAAATTTCTTTTTGAATCAGTATAGGGAATTTTTTTCATGATTAGGCTATATCTCCTAGTGGGCTATTTTTTCTTCTGGCATACTCATCCTATCAATTAGTTATCGGAGGAACAATTATCATGAATCGCAAAACAATCACTCGTTCATTTTTATTCTATCTTCTCAGCGCGTTTGGCATCAGTTTGACATTGAAGGCCAGCATCGGTGTCAGCAGCTTCAACTCCTTGAACGCTACTTTAGCTGAATTCAGCCAGATCAAGATCGGGACGATCACGGCAGGTTTGAATTTTCTCTTTTTGATCAGCTGCTGGCTGCTGGACCCACATCGCAAACTGAAAAATTACTTGACGATGGGTATAGCCCTGCTATTCTTTGGCTCAACTATCAATATCTTCACCTATTTTGTTTTTCCATTGTTCACGCTGCATTCCTACTTTTTGAAATGCCTACTCTTTATTCTAGGAACGGTCATCGCTGGTATCGGGACGGGGAAAGTGTTGAAATACCAGCTGCTGAAATTTCCGATCGAGACTTTTTGCCTGTATCTGGCAAAGCGTGCCAATCACAGCTTCAAGTTTTACCGCTACAGTATTGACCTGATTTGCATCCTGCTGGCGCTGATTTTGACCTTTTCCTTCCAGTTAACCTTGATGGTGCGGGAAGGAACACTGATCAGCTTTCTGCTGCTCTCACCGGTGATCGCTTGGGCGAAGGAGTGAAAAATGGTCTTGCCATGATGAAAGGACAGGACCACTTTTTTTATTTTTAATTATCTAGGGTAATATTCTTCACTATCTTGTCTACTTCTGCCTGCGGGTCAAAATCAGCACAAACTGGGCGAACTCTGTAGCTCATGCTGATCTCGATCATGTGGCAGCTCTATGCCTTTGTTACACCGGACGCGAATACGCAAAGTCTGCTGTTGATGTATGTGGCCGGCGGATTGGGTCTTTCTCGCTGGGTAACTATTCAAAATCACTGACTACAAAAATTGCTATCACGTGATGTCGATTCTGGTTCTAGCGTTAGGTATGTTCGCGGTTTTCTTTTTGATCAAGACCATCGCCGAAAAAGGACAGCAGCCGTTGGAATGGGGGTCAGTCGAAGAAGAGGAGCAGGACACTGCAGCAGTCGGATCCCTCACCTACCAGCAGGCGATCCGTTCAAGTTCCTTCAAAGTTCTGATCATCGCATTACTGTTTGCGACAATCGGCGGAACAATCTCCAATAAGCTGCAGATGTCGGGCTTCGTGATTTATGTATGCTCCGCCTTTGTTTTAACCTTTATCTGCCTGAATCTGTGGGCAGCCAGCGGCGCCACCTATCTTATGATTCTTACCGTAATGTTGGCGGCGGTCGCGTATCCCGTTTGTGCCAGTATTCCTTCCTTTGTTGGAGCGGAAGCGTTCGGCTCGCAGGTATTCGCACAGATATCGGCTACGCTGATAATCGCGGTCTATCTCGGTCAAGCCAGCGCTTCTCCGCTAATGGCCGTCTTTCTCACTTCTGATGGCGGCATGGATTTAGCATGGAATGTCTTTGCGGTAACGACAGCGATCGGGATGATTTTATTGCTAACGGCACTTAGAATTTCTCCGCTGGTAAAACAACTCACTTCTTAAACACTAAAAGACCTCTAGCTTGCTTCGATAGGAGCAAGCTAGAGGTCCTACTATTTTATGCGTAAACCTTCTTTGTAAAATATTTCAATAAAAATGGCGAGGACAGTGTCGTAATCAGGATTACCAAGATCATCGAGGAATAATACTTTCCGGTTACGAGATGTGCCTGAAAGCCTAGTTGGATGATGATCAGCGCCATCTCGCCGCGCGAAACCATTCCTGATCCCACCATTAAGCTGCTATCGTTAGTAAATCCTGAGAATCTTCCTCCCATAAAGCCGCCGATCAATTTTGAGACTACGGCGATGATGGTAAAGACAAGAATGAACAATAGCTGCTTTTTGAGACTGCCAAAGGTCACTTCCAGACCGATGCTGATGAAAAAGACCGGAATAAACACCGCATAGCCGATCGCTTCAATATTGTAGCGCACATCCTTCCAGACATTCGTTTGTCCGATCGCGATTCCTGTTGAAAAGGCGCCGATCACTGAACTTAGACCAATGAAATCCGCCAAGTAGGACATGCTCAGGCATAAAGTCAGGGACACGATGATCACAGAAGATTGAGCGAATATTTTTTTACTCAGATTCATTAAATACGGCGCGCCCCAGCGAATCAAGAAAAACACAGCGAAGAAAAACAGCACCTGCGCGATTAGCATGAAGCCTAATGGTTTGTCACTGCTGCCCTCCACGCCTAATAATGGCATGCATAAGCTGACAATGATTACGACCAAAATATCATCTACCACCGCCGCACCAAGAATGGTGGACCCTTCTTTGGTATTCGCTGCTTTTAACTCCTTCAAGACCTCCACCGAAATACTCACCGATGTCGCCGCTAAAATCAAACCAAAAAAGAAGGATTGATTCAAGGGAACGCCAAAGAGACTGCCTCCTCCTGTTCCTAATAAAAGCGGAAATAGAATTCCCAGCAAAGCCACAAACACGCCCGGTCGAAAATACTTTCGCAGCAGCGGCAGATTGCTTTCGATACCGGCTAAGAACATCAGTAAAATGACTCCAATTTCAGAAAAATCCTTTACCAAAATATCCGGATGAACGATCTTCAGTCCGCCATTTCCCAATAGGATGCCCACGAGCAGCTGCCCCACCACTGCTGGAATGCCAATTCGTCGAGAGAAGTGGCTTGCTACGGTAACGCTCACTAAAATCAGACACAACACACCAATAAATTCCATCTCTTCGCCTCCACAATCGCAAACTAAAAAGCTAGCGTCAATGCAATTGTATTCGTTTCCAACGGGTAAGTCTATGACAAAAATGACAAGAATGAAAAAGAATCCGAGCACTTGTGACAAACAAGCACACGGATTTTTTTACTGATTTATTTTACTAGCGAATCCCCATTCGAGGCGATCACTTCTTTATACCACGCAAAACTTTTCTTCTTATAACGTTCCAAAGTTCCCGTGCCGTCACTATTACGATCAACGTAGATCATGCCGTATCTTTTTTTGATTTCTGCGGTCGTGAAGCTGACTAAATCGATGCAGCCCCAAGAAGTGTAGCCCATCACCGGCACCCCATCCTCAATCGCCTCTTCGACTTGGACCAAGTGATCATTCATGTAATCGATCCGGTAATCATCTATCACGGTTTTTTCGCCATTTTCTAGCGTAACGAGCTCGTCTACTGCACCCAGACCATTTTCAACGATGAATACAGGCTTTTGATAACGATCATATAAGATGTTCAAATAGTAGCGCAGACCTTCTGGATCAATTTGCCAGCCCCATTCGCTAGCCTTTAAATAAGGATTAGGAATGCCGCCAATAATATTTCCTTCCCCTGCTTCTTTCGTCGGATCAGCTGATTCGCACACACTCATATAATAACTAAAGGAAATAAAATCGACCGTGTTCTTTAAATCAGCCAAATCCTGCGGGTGGATATCTAGCTCTATGTCGTTTTCTTTAAACATACGTTTCGCATAGCTTGGATAATATCCGCGAACCTGCACATCCGAGAAGAAAAAGTTCTCTCGCTCGGTTGCCAAAGCTTTTAGGACATCCTCTGGTTTAGGGGTTAAGGGATAGACTGGCACCCCTAAGATCATACAGCCAATCTGCGCCTCTGGAATCAATTCGTGACACGATTGAACTGCCCGACTGCTAGCAACTAATTCATGGTGAATCGCTTGATAGATATCCTGTTGCGTTAGTTCTTCCTTCGGTGTGTTGATGCCGCCGCTAAGAAACGGGACATGGGTAATCGAGTTGATTTCATTAAAAGTCAGCCAATATTTGACCTTATCTTTGTAATGGTTGAAGACAGTCCTAGTGTAATGCTCAAAGAAATCAATCATCTTTCGATTGCGCCAGCCGTCATAGGTTCGAGTCAAATGCAGCGGCGTTTCATAATGGGACAAGGTGACTAACGGTTCGATCCCATATTTTAAACATTCATCAAAAACGGCATCATAGAAGGCTAAACCTGCTTCATTTGGTTCCTGTTCATCTCCTTGCGGAAAAATCCGTGCCCAGGCAATTGATAAGCGGAAGACCTTGAAGCCCATCTCTGCAAATAGCCGGATATCTTCTTTATATCGGTGATAAAAGTCAATCCCGACTAATTTTAGATTATCCTCCATTGGCTCTTCAGTCGGTGCTTCGTGCCAACCTTTACGGGTCACATCCTGCACGGATAGCCCTTTGCCATCCTCTAAATAAGCTCCTTCACATTGATTTGCGGCCACTGCTCCGCCCCATAAAAAATCATTTGGAAATTTACTCATGCTTTTCCTCCTTCGTTTTTTCTTAAATCACATACAAGACGGCATCTTCATAGTCCGCCGTTTTCATCTCATCCTTGGGTACCACATCAATGAACGCATCGGTATTGGTAACAACGATCGGAATCACTGTATCATAGCCAGCTGCCTTGACAGCCGCAAAATCCACCGCTAACAATGTTTGACCCGCTCTAACAGAATCACCGACTGAGACAAAGCTTTCAAAATACTTGCCGTCCAATTCCACAGTATCAATTCCAACATGGATCAAAAGCTCCATCCCCGCTTCGCTGGTCAAACCAATCGCGTGCTTCGTAGGAAAGAGCGCCGATACCGTTCCATCAAATGGTGCCACGATCGTATTTTCTTCAGGAATGATAGCGATTCCCTGCCCCATTATTTTACTGGAAAAGGCGGAATCATTGACTTTTTCCAACGGAATCACTTTTCCCTTAACAGGTGCTAATACCTTCTTTGGATCACTACTGCCGCTTTCAACAACTTCTAAAACAGTATCCTCTGTCGTTACTTCTTCCTCGATCCCAAAGAACCAAGTCAACACGAAGGTGATGACGATCGAAGCAGCTGCTACGATACAGGCATTAATGAAATTACCATCGATACTACCATTGATAAATTGCGGAAGAGCCACAAGTGAAGGTACCGCAAAAGCATAAGATTCGACGCCCGTGATTCCCATGAAGATTCCACAGATCCCACCAGAAATCATCGCCGCATAAAGTGGCTTCTTGTATTTCAAGGTTACACCATATAAAGCGGGTTCAGTTACCCCTGCCAGCAAAGCTGAAATTCCGGCACCCAAAGCAACTTGTTTGAGATTTTTGTCTTTGGTTTTCATTGAAACAGCCATTGCCGCCGCCCCTTGAGCAATATTCGCAGTCAACATCGCTGGTAAAATCAGTACATCTGGCGCCACTGGAGAAGCAATCAAGAAAATCGGCGCAAATGCCCAATGCATCCCGGTCATAACGATCAAAGGCATCAAAGCGGACATCAGACCAAGAGCCAACCAACCAGCTTTCGCTTGGATCCAAAGAACTGCCGATGACAGGCCTTGTCCTGCAAATGTCCCCAGCGGTCCAACAACGACTAACGCGATGATACCAGACAGTAACAACACGACCAGAGGCTGTAAAAGATTTTTCATAACAGCCGGAATGATCCGATTGAAAAAAGCTTCAATATATTTCATCAACCAAACCATGATCAAAATCGGAATTACTGATGAACCATAGCTCGCCAGCGTGATCGGCAAACCAAAGATACTTACCGGATCACCCGCCGTAACCATCGCTGAAAAATTCGGATGCAGCATAATTCCACCTACCGCAACGGCCAGCATCGATGTCACACCGAATTTCTGCGAAGCCGTAAATGCCAGCATCACTGGCATAAAGTAAAATGGTGCATCGCCGAAAAATGTCAAAACGCTATAAGTAGATGATGATTCACTCAAAACACCAAGTATCGGTAGGACAATCAGCAGAACTTTGATCATTCCGCCTCCTAATAAAGCGGGGATCAACGGTGACATACAACCAGAAATAGTATCTACCAAAGCTTCAAACAGATTTTTCTTTTCTTCAGAGGCAACAGGCTCTGAGCTAAAATTTCCTAACTTGGCAAAAGCGCGGTAATAATTTGCGACATCATTTCCTAAAATAATATGATACTGTCCCGCTTTTTTCATGACCCCCATTACACCAGGGATTGCTTTAACCTCTTCATCATCCACCTGACTTTGGTTTTTTAAGACCAAACGTAGCCGGGTAATACAATGTGAGGCTGTTTGAATATTGTCGCTGCCGCCAACGGCATCGAAGATTTCCTTTGCAGTTTGTTGATAGTTCATTTTTTCTCCTCTTTTCTGAATATGGTAAAAACACTATATACATTTTCTCTGGAGCATTCCTAAGTCAGCTCACTACATATACTGCGAAGAGTGGAACTGGCAAAAAAAGACCTAAAGCTGCCTTGTGTGACAAGCTCTAGGTCATGCTCCGGTGGGATAACAATCCTAGTTACAAATTTTTGGTGATGCGACGGATGTGCGCGGTCAAGTAGAGCAGTTCCGTTGAGCTTAGCTCGTACTCAAAGTCCTTTTGCACATATGCTTTAATCTCTAATGCACAGGCGTATTCACCTTCGTATTTATGTTTTAGTGTATTCAGTAATTCCTCGTCTTCATCATCATAGTGATCACTTGCCAACAAACGTTGCGCAAAGAATTTCACATGCGTAATGAAGCGATAATAATCGAGCGAATCCTCATCAAACTCTGTTCGATAATGATTTTTGACAATTGTTTCAATCTTTTTGGTAATCTCGGCAATCTCGTAAGCGAAATCGAATGTTTTATCCATCTCAGCATTAACGAAATGGATTGCGATAAAGGCGGCCTCATCAATCTCAAAAGCCACACCCAAATCGTTTCGCACCACTTCAATGGCTTTTTCACCGACCGCGTATTCATCCGGATAGAAACGCGCGATGTCCCAACGAAGCGGATTTTTTAAAATCAATCCCTCTTGATACCGATCAATGGCGGAGTTGATGTGATCGGTCAAATTCACATAAATGATTTCATTCAAGTTCTTACCTAATTTGATTTTACCGAAATTAATAATCTTCTCAGAGACCAAAATATGCTCCATCGGTACATTGATTAAAAGTTCCGTGAATTTGCTTTGAGTCGCCTTGTCTTTTAGTAAAAAAGTTTTTTCGATCAGCTCCATGTCGATCGTCTGTCCCTTTTTCTTTCCAAAAGCAATGCCCTTCCCCATCAGCAACACGTCAACGCCCTTGCTATTTGACGAAATAACCGTATTATTATTTAACACTCGTTTTATGATCATAAATGATTTCCCTCGCTAGCCACAAAAAAAGCCCATTTACATACACGACAATTGTGCGGTAAATAGGTCCTGCTCACATAAAGTGATAACATCCAACAATTTTCATTTTTAATTCTCGCATGCTTACCCGAAGTAATAACATCAAGAACTTATGGAAAGGTTATCATGAACCCAAAGCTCTGTCAACAACTTCTTTAATCCATTTCTCATAAACATTGTCCTCATTCTCGACATTGTCCTTGCTGACAATTATTTTTTTCATGACTAAATAAGCTCCCTCCCTACTGGATCATCCCATTCATAACAATCTTCATCACTTAATTCTCCACCTTCATAATCAGAAAAAAGTTCATCTTTCCTCAATTTACCTATTATTTTAAATGTGAATTTGCCAACAATCAATTGATTTAAAAGAAGCCTGCCAAAAAGATTCTGGCAGACTTCATTCTATCTATAATCAAATCAATTCCTCAATCATTACCTCTGATAAATCACGGAGCACTAGATCTGCCCCGACTAATTGTTCTGCTTCACCGATCCCCACCGCGTACATGCCGCAAGCTTTGATCCCATCGATCCCCGCCTGCGCGTCTTCAAAGCCGATCACTTCACTTGGCTGCAGCTTCATTAATTCTGCGGCTTTGATAAAGATTTCTGGATCAGGTTTGCCCTTCGTTAAGGTTGCCGGATCGACAATTCCAATGAAATAATCACTGAGGGCTAATTTATCTAGAATAAAGGGCGCATTTTTTGAGACGGAGGCAACAGTACAGGGAATATTGAGTTCTCGAGCTTCTGCCAAAAACTCTCTAACTCCCGGCAGCGCGTCCTCCGGGGTTAATTCCTCTAGTAATTCAACATACTGCTGATTCTTTTTCTCCGCCAGCTCAGCTAAAACTTCTTCCGAAAATTCACCAAGCTTCCCGCCATGCTCCAAAATGCGTTCCAGCGATTTCTGGCGACTGATACCCTTCAGTTGTTCATTGAAGACTTCATCGATCGTAATCCCAATCTCAGCGGCTAATTCTTTCCACGCGATATAATGGTACTTCGCCGTGTCGGCCAGCACGCCATCTAAATCAAAGACAAATCCCTTCATTACTTGCTTCCTTCCACCTGTTTCTCGATCCAGTGTTCCTGATGACTGGCGTAAACACGATATTTCTCATTTTTGTAATAGGTATAAAAATCAATCTCTTCGATTTCTTTTGGCAAATTCGGTGCAATCGTTAATTGATCATCCACTATCTGCAAATTACAGAAGCCATAGACGATGGTCATAAAAGTACCGCCCATCGAAGCCGTATGGATACCATCTTTGGTATTCTTGTGACTGTTATCTAAGTCGGTGCGGGCATTTTTAATAAAGTATTCATAGCCCTTCTCGACTTGACCTAAACGACTATAAACCGTTGAAAACGTTGAGTAGGACAACGAAGAATCATGGGTCGTGACCTCATCATAATAGGCAATACTTTTCGCGATCGTCTCCTGATCAAAGGAATCCTGGAATAGCATCAATGCCAAAACCGCATCCGCCTGCTTAGAAATCTGGTAGCGATAAATCGTCAACGGATGGTAATTCAACAACAACGGATATTTCGTCTCTTCTTCCGAATAAGGCCAAAAGCCCTTATTTAGAAAATCGCGATCTTGCGCGATGATCCCTTTTTCTTCATCTATTGGCAACGCCATCGCCTCGGCAAACTCTGCCAACTCCTGTAGCTCTTCATTCTTTAGCTGAAGCTTTTTCATTAGCTCTGCCCAAACCGCTGGATATTGCTCCTTCAGCATTGGTGCCAAGCGATTAATCCATTCAAACTGATGTGCCACCAGCTGATTGGTGTAATAATTGTCGTTGACCAGCACGGTGTATTCGTCCGGTCCGGTAATCTTATCAATATGGAACTGACCATCCTTCAGATAGCCGATTTCGCTGAAGACCCGCGCTGTTTCCAGCAAAACTTCAAAGCCGCACTCTGCCATAAAAGCCAGATCATCGGTATAGCGATAATACTGAATGAAGGCATAGGCAATATCCGCGTTGATATGATGCTGCGCCGAACCACCCTCAAAAAATGGGGAAGATTCCGTACCTGAAATCGTGCGCCACGGATAAAGGGCGCCCGTTTGATAGCCGAAAAGCTGACGGTTTTCCCGTGCCTTATCCAAAATGCTGTAGCGATACATCAATAATTGCTTCGCCAATGCCGGATTCAAGTGTAAAAAGACTGGAAAAACAAACATTTCCGCATCCCAGAAGTAATGTCCTTCATAGCCGCTGCCGCTCAAGCCTTTGGCGGCGATACTGGTCGTACCATTGGTGCCAAGAGATTGCAGCAGAGCAAAGGTACTGTAGTTGACACTTTCTTCTAGATTTTCGGTGCTCTTGATAGTTACTTTGGCACTTTGCCAAAAATCAGTCAGAAAGTCCGTTTGGGCTTGAACCAATTCCGTGAAGCTGCTTTCGATTCCTGCGTGCTCCTGCTGCTGGAAGGCATAGCTCAAGTTCTTTTGGTAGCTGCTCCCCTCCAACTTTGTGCGAATCACGATGCGTTCTTCTTCAATCGTTTGAGACACAGTTTGATTGTTGATCGACCAGTACAACTCCGCTTCTAATTGAGAGTAATCGGTGCCGAACTGGCAGCGATTGTTTTCTAAATCGATCTCCTTGATCGTGATTTTTTGCAGATCATGACTCATGCGGGGATCATTTTTATCAATCGTTCGCACGGGGTAAAAGTTCAAATGCGTCGTTAATTCGATCTCTTCCTCATGATTCAAGCGCTCAAAATCAATCTTCATGGAGAATAGATTTTTGTATTGGAAGGAAGCCAGACGCGAGATCGTGATACGGGTTTCGCGACCCTTTGGCGATGTCCACACCAATGTTCGAACCGTAATCCCTTTGTCCATATCCAAGTAACGTTCATTCTCGCTAATCTCACCATTGTTGATGGAAAACTGTTCGCCGCCGATTGTGATCAGAGTCGTTTGGCCATCGATCACGCTGATCATCGTTTCACCAGTCGGGGTGAAGCCGTACATTTTTTCAGGATAATGGATATCTTTGGTCTCATAAAAGCCGTTGATATAGGTCTCGCGATTGGTAGAAAAGTGATCGTAATAGTCTTCCTCCAAGTTTCCCCGTAAACCGATAAAACCATTGCCGTTAAACAGCAGACTCTCGGCTTTTTCCAGTGTTTCCGTTTGATAGTCATTTAAATAGATTTTCATTGGTTTTCCTCCAAAAAGCAGGATAGAAGACGGCGCCTCTACCCTACTTTTATTTATTATGAGTTCATTGCTAATTTTTCAGCAGCTTTTTCTGTTGGTGCGGCTTCGATTTTTTCGTCCTTCTGCAAAAAAAGCGTCAATATAAAAGAGAGAACGACAGACATCAGCATCATGGATAGCCCAGCGATAACATTGGCTGTGCCTTTGTCGCCTGAGAAGCCTAAGACCGCCATCAAGCTATTCTGCGGAACATATAGTGTCACGTGCATCAAGCCGGCGAAGCAACCAGAGATTCCGGCGCTGATACAAGCCGCCACTAACGGTTTTTTGTACTTCATCGTGATTCCGTATAAAGCTGGTTCAGTGATCCCCATGATGGCTGAGATTCCCGCAGCTGCGGCGATTGATTTAACGTCCTTTTGTTTTGATTTGAAGGCGACAGCCAACGTTGCCCCACCTTGCGCTAGGTTGGCACAGACTTGCGCCACTAGAATCAATGATTCGGTTCCAGTTGCCGCAAAGGACGCCACAAAGATCGGTGTCAAGGCATGGTGCATGCCGGTCATGACGATAAATGGCATTGTTGCTGCTAATAGTGCCACCATGATGAATCCTAGTTGTCCTTGCATTAAGTTGATTACCCAAGCCAAGCCTTGTCCGGCATAATTGCCTAATGGACCGATTACGATCAGCGCTAAAGGCGCAGTGATCAATAAAGTCAGTGTCGGATTCAATAGGATCTTCAATGATTGCGGCGTGATCTTATCAACGCCTCGTTCAATATAGGACATTGCCCAGATCGTCAGCAGTGCCGGAATCACCGATGCTGCATAGATCACACCTTGAATCGGCATGCCTAAGAACGAGATCGGATCGCCAGAGGCCACCCACTGACTGAAATTCGGATGCAAAAAGACACCCACGACAATAATAGCAATTGATGTATTGACTTTAAATTTGTTCGCCGCAAAGACAGCCAACAGAATCGGCATGAAATAGAAGGCGCCATCACCAATAAAATCCAATACACGATAGGTACTTGAATCCGTCGACATCCAATTGAAGGTCGTTGACAGCGATAAGATCACCTTGATCATCCCAGCAGCGGTCAAGGCTGGGATCATCGGCGTCATACAGCCGGTGATGGTGTCCACAACCTTATTGAAAATACTGGTTTCCTTCGCAGCAGCTTTTGTCGCTTCCGTCTTCCCTTCCGCGTCGCCATTGACCACTCCCTGACGAATGACTTCTTCAAATACATCCCCCACGTGACTACCAATGATCACCTGTAATTGCGTTGGCGTCGGATTCACCCCCACGACACCATCGATCTGCTTCAATTCCTCCAGATTTGCTGTATCCGGATTTTTCAGATCAAAACGCAGACGCGTCGCACAATGGACAGCGGAATTGACGTTGCCCTTTCCTCCTATCCCTTGAATGATTTCCTTTACTAATTGTTGATACTTTTTCATTTTTTCTACCCCTTCCTATTCAAATACCACGGCGCCATTTGACGAAATGACTTTTTGATAAAAGTCGAAGCTGTCCTTTTTGTAACGCTGATGTGACCCATTGTTTTCATCATCCTGATCGACATAAATCACACCATAACGCTTGCTGATTTTTCCTTCACTGACACTTGGCAGATCGATGATGCCCCACATCAGGTAACCCATCAAATCAATCCCGTCTTCTTCAACTGCTAACAACATGTTTTGCACATGCCCCTGCAAATAATCAATCCGATAATCGTCATGTACCTTGCCATCGATGAACTCATCCGGCGTTCCGATGCCATTTTCAACGATGAACAGCGGCTTGTGGTAACGATCCTGCAACTGATTCAAGGTGATCCGCAGACCCAACGGATCGTTCTGCCAAACACTCTTGCCCTTTGGTAAATGCGGATTCCGCAACGTTGTGTAGCCATTTGTCGCCACCCGATCAATCCCCGTTTCTTCTGCAGCGGTACAAGCACTGGAATAATAGCTGAAGGAAACAAAATCAACCGTATTCGCTTTAAGCAGCTCGCGATCCTCGGGATAAATCGTCAGCTTCAAACCCTTTTCCACCATATAATGAGCGAAGAATTTCGGATATTCACCGAAAACCTGCACATCAGAGAACAATAAGTTTTCTTTCTCCTGCTGCAACGCCGCAAACACATCTTTCGGATCACAAGTATAAGCATAGGTTTTACCCGCCGCCAGCATCGCGCCGAATTGATTGTCCGGATCAATGGCTTTTCCAGCTTTGATCGCTAACGCATTCGCCAGCAATTGATGATGACCCGCTTGGTATTGGATCGACAGGTTGTCCTTGCCTTCTTCAAACAAAATCCCTCCGCCGATAAACGGAATGTGGAGCACCATGTTCATCTCATTAAAGGGAATCCAATATTTGATGCGCCCTTTGAAGTGCGTCATCACCGTTTCCGCGTAGTGACTGAACAAGTCCACCACCTTGCGATTTTCCCAGCCATTGTACTTTTTCACCAGCTCCAGCGGAATCTCAAAATGCGACAAGGTAACAATCGGTTCCATTTGATGCCGCTCTATTTCCGTCAACAGCTTTTCATAAAATCGAAACCCCGCATCATTGGGTTCTGTTTCTTCTCCCGTCGGAAATATCCGCGACCAGGAAATTGAGAAACGGAAGCTATTCAGCCCCAGTTCCTTCAATAAAGCAATATCATCGCGATAATGATGATAAAAATCATTTCCGGTTCGACCGGGATAAAATTCATCACCCTTAGATTCCAAAATAGAATCTGCTTGATTCTTATATACTGCTTTTAGACGACGATCATCTAGCGGCAAATAATCAAAATTTGAAGGCTTCCGACCATCAGCCAGATAATTCCCCTCACTTTGAGCCGCTGAGACTGCACCGCCCCAGAAAAACTGCTTTTCATTCTTCATTTATTCTTTCTCCCTTTCGGTACGTATTCGCTTTCATCGGTGTTGATACTTTTATTATAGTCAGGAAATAAAATTTTCATTCCCCCATTTTTGTTGTATTATTCTCAAATATTGTCGAAAGGCAATTACCAATCCAGTAATTGCCTTTCTGCTAGTTATTCAATTTTCATCGCATTCCGGTATTCCAGCGGTGCCATCGCCATCGAACTCTTGAATAGTCGATAGAAGGTTTTATCACTCTCAAAACCGGTCTGAGTAATGATCTCCGACACCGGCAGATCACTGTTGATCAACAGCCACTTGGCTTTATCGATGCGATATTCATTTAAAAAGGTCAGAAATGTTTTACCAGTATTCTTCTTGAAAAACTTCGTAAAATAAAACGAGCTGTAACCAGAGACCTCCGCGATATTCTGCAAAGTCAGCTCTTCATGATAGTGCGCCTCCACATAGCTGAAGATCCCATCCAGCTTCTCCAGCACATCCTGCGTGGCAAGCTTATTGATTTTCTTCGGCTGTTTGGCTTGTTTAGGAATGTCGCGAAGTAATAACGTGATCAGCTGGAAAAGCTCTGCTTTCAAAGCAAATTGATAGCCTGCCTGCTGAGTCTCCATTTCGCGATTCATAGACTCTAACAACTTTCGAGCAACCGTTTCATCGGCTTTCTCCCACAAAGGACTAATCGGCAATAATTCCGCAAACAGCTTCTGCAAATCCAAATTTTCTTTATTTCCTGCCGTAAAATAATTCAGATCAAACTGATAGACCAGCCGTTCACTGCCTGGGGAAGCCAAGACATAGTGAATCAAGCCGCCGCCGATAAAGGCAATCTCTCCCTCACTCAATTTATAGGGTACATCATCGATCCCCAGTGAGATCGTCCCCTTCGTCACATAGATTAGCTCCACCTCGCGATGCCAATGTGGCGTAGTCAAAATATCGCCGTCATTCACCAGTATGCGGAAGGGAAATTCTTTATCTAACTCTGGCATTTCTAAATAAATCGCCATCACGTTCACCTCACGATTCATTTTGGCGGAAAACTGGGTAATTGTAAACGTCCTTTTTTATGGCAGCTTTTCAGGCTAAATCATTTCAACCAAATAATCCTTAGCGTCCTCATAATCAGCGTTCGAGTAAAAGAAAAATACCGAAAAAAGCTCATCGCTGCCGGACCAATAAATACTCAATGATAAACTTCGATCATCAGCTACTAAATAGAACATGTCGAACCTCCACGAATAATTATTTGCATCATAAAAAATCTGTCGCCCCATAATGGAGCGACAGCGAATTCATTCCTGCACATATAGGAAAAGGATAGACACAGCCATGACAAAGTCTGTATCATACTGAAATTATATCATCTAAAACACGAAATAATTATTCTATCTTTTTTGTAAAATCGAAACTTTTTACCACTTCAAACGTGAACCAGCTATCCTTTTTCCTCTACCATCTCGATAAAGTCACTCCAAATACTGCGAATCCAACGATTGTTAAGCCCGAACCTGCGATCATTCCAGTACCTTGAATAATCTCCAATCATTTATCCACAGCAAATAACCCCTTCAAAAAAACAGGTTTTCTGAAAGCTAAGCCCCTCTAAATCGTCTCAAGAGTTCTCGCTCCTTCTTCGTGGGCTTTTTGCGCGGTTTCTGCTCTGCTTCTTTTTCTGGCGGTTTTTCTCCATTATCTTCCGACACAGCACCGACTGCGACTAAGGCAGGTTCTAGCTGCTTCGGCTTCTTGGAAGACACAACCGGTGAATCGCTCTCATTTTCGGGAGTGATCCTATCCTTCAGTCGGGTTTTATGATCGTAAATGATTACTTCGCTGTCATGATTTGCTCTTTCGCTGGCCTCAGTCTCTTCTTCTAAGCTAGCAGCTTCAACTTCTTCAAATATACGTTTGATCATCACGATAAGTTCAGTTTTCGTCATGCTATGAAGATCAAATCCACCTATGAATGCAGACTTATCCTTTTGTTCGACTGTAGGTCTTGGTGAATTTTGAGCAGACTGCTCCCGTTGCTGTTCTTCTGGGGTACGCGAATTGAAAATCGTCGAAGAACCTATGCAATAGCAGTCCACATAGCTGGCGAACTGACGCACATCGTCCTTTTTAAAAATAGTCAGAGTAGTCAAAATTTTGAGTATCCGTATGGTTTGATCGAGGGTATTGCTGGGATCAGCGTCTCTCAGTCTCCACGTGTGCTTTTTCCCATTCTCATCTATAAAAATCGAAACAAGGGTGTAGCTCGCGTATTCTTCATTAATCACTGCATTGCCTCGGTCTTTTAGATAGCTCTCGTATAAACGCATTTTTTTCGTTGCTTTATAATACTTTTTCTCATTGTGGAATAATTTTTTTACAATCGCCTTCCATTCATGCTCTTCCACATAATCCTTCAGGAATGGAATGAAATTTCTGAGTGTATTACTTGGCTCGGCTTGAAAAAGCAGGTCCCGAACAACGTCTGGACAAGGCTGCGAAAAATCACTTTTTACTAAAGCATTCCTCACAAGGATCGCGACAATATATTCGATCACTAAGTCCGCATTTTGTGTATCATTCCAAAATTTACGAACTTTGAGTTCCAGATTTTTTCTCTTCATAGTTAGAATTTGACGTCTCGTTAGCTGCTTCTCCGTGTTTGACCGCTCCTTTTTCAAATGTATAATTGTGAGTTCCACACCACCATGATAGCGCATAAATAACAGGTGTAAAAATTGAAATTCTTTCAAAAATTAAACGAATTGAGAACCATATAATATCAGGAAAAGTAGTTGTCCAAATATTTAAGTTTTGAGCAACATAATCCCCAACGGTCCTCAAATAAATAACAGTCAGCAACTTAAAAATGACAAAATGAGCACATAAAAAAGTCAAAAAGATTAAGAAAATAATCCTTCTGACCTGCGAAATTTTTTTTATTTTTTCTATGCTCGTTCTTCATCCTTCTTCTTTTTTTGGTGATATTCTACCAATGCACGATTGAAATTCGCGATCACTGCTGTAATGATCCCGACGCCAATCAACACGTAAATGATGGTAAAAACCTTACCCAATGCTGTATGCGGTGATAGATCGCCATACCCGACAGTCGCCAAAGTCATAACGGAAAAGTATAAGCCATCTAAATAGGTCATCCCTTCAACATTGTGATAGAAAATCGTCCCGATCGTGAGAATAAAAAGCACCGCCAGCATAATCGCTTTTTGCTCCTCTTGACGAAAGAGAATTTTTAAAATGTGCCACAAGCTTCTGAATAATAGCGCGAATGCAACCATGAGAACCGCCTTTCTGAACCAAATAATATCGTCTCCGTATTTATTTTAGCAGATAAAGACGTGGTCATAAAATACAGATAGCGACCAATGACTATCGCTATCCATTTCTTTTAGTCATGAGTGAATCTCCTACAAATTGTTTCGCCACTAAATAAGGAGCTTCGTCTCTCCATATTTTAATTTTTTTAATGATTCTACTATTAATTAAAAAGGTCATAATCTGACCAACCTTAGAAGGTGTACCAAAATAGCTTTTACTCACGATATATTTCCCAATTTGCTAAAATGAGGGAGCAAAGGAAGTGTTGGAAATGCTGCAAATGAAAAGAGCCTACCTGCCAGCCGAGGATTCCGATGGCTATCGTGTTCTGGTAGATCGCTTATGGCCGCGGGGAAAGTCTAAAGAAACCGAGAAAATCGATCTATGGCTAAAAGAAATTGCTCCCAGTCCCGGACTGCGGAAATGGTTCAATCATGAAACGGAGAAATATCCTGAGTTTGAAGCCAAGTACCGCAAAGAGCTGCAGTCCGGTGCACAGAAAACAGCGCTGGAAGAATTGAGTAAGACTCTTCGGGAGCATGAGGTCGTGACCCTTATTTATGGGGCAAAAAACGAAAAACAGAACAATGCGCAGGTATTGTATGAGCTGTTGAAAGAATAAAAGCAGACTCGCGTGAGCCTGCTTCTTTTAATATAAACATTTGATATGATGCTGATTTAGTTTCTCCATTTTATCTGTCTCAAGGGGCTTATCAGTAATCAGATAATCAATCTCATAACAAGAAACACCTTGATACATATATTTGTGATCCAGTTTGTCACTCGTCGCCAAAACGACTAAATGATTCGCTTGTCGGCGAAAAGCTTTTTTGATCAAGGCTTCGCCCTCATGTGTTTCAGTCAGACCATGATCGAAATCCAGTCCTCGGCAGCCGATGATCGCCAGATCCGCGTTGTACGTCAATATATCATTATAGGCCTTTGAACCATTGATCGTAGCTCTTTTTGGTACGATCGAGCCGCCCAAGACCGAAACATGTGCCGTCGTAAATTCACTCAGCATCGCTGCCGTTAGTACACCGTTGGTAATGATTTGTAGACCATCAAATCGGCTGAGGTTTTTTACCAAATGAAGGCTGGTCGTGCTTGAATCAAGAAAAATGACCATATCGTCTTTGATCAACGTCTCGGCGACATTAGCGATATATTGTTTGTTATCCTCTTCATTCAATCGGGTAACCTTCATCAAATAAGGAACATCGATCTTTTTATTATCGACAATCATCGCGCCGCCGCGTGTTCGTCGGATCAAGCCGCTTTGCTCCAGCAGCACCAGATCTCTCTTTACTGTAGCCTCGCTGTAATTGACAAGCTCGATCAAATCGATGACGCGCGCAAATTGATGCACCTTCAAATAATTGACGATTTGCTGTTGACGATCTTCAATGGCGTTTAGCATAAAGCAGCCTCCTCGGAAATAGTATCTTCTAATCATTATACGTAAGTGGAAAAAGGAAAGAAAGACAGGCCTTCAATTTTTGAAAGCACTGTCTTTTCGAATTAATATAATTCCGCTTTTCCGATGGTATTTAACACACTTAACTTGTGTCTCACCACTTCTTTGACCTTCTCGTTTGCCATTGGATACACTTCATTTGGTTCATACATCGCCGGATTTTCACTTAGAATATCCCGCAAGGCATCGAAGAAGACACTCTTAAGATCTGAGCTCAAGTTTACTTTTGCAACACCATATTTCACTGCTTCACTGACTTCTGAATCCGGATTTCCTGACCCCCCATGCAAAACAAATGGCAGATCAATTCGTTGGTTCAGTTCCTTCAACAGCTCAATATTCAACTTAGGCGTCAGGTCTTTTGGATACAGGCCATGAGCCGTACCAATCGCGACCGCTAAGGTATCAATCCCGGTTTTTTCGACAAAATCCTCAGCCTGATCTGGGTCAGTATAAATGATGTTGGCTGATCCGCCTTCTGCCGAGCCATTATTGCCGATCGTCCCTAATTCCGCTTCCACCGAGACATTCACAGCATGGGCTAACTCCACTGCCTGTTTGGTGATTTCCAGATTGTCTTCATAGGCTTGGACAGAAGCATCAATCATTACAGATGTATACCCGTTTCGAATTGCTCGCATCACATCATTGATCGTTCCGCCGTGATCCATATGAACGACGACCGGAACTTGGCTGTTATGTGCGTAATCCTTCACTGCGGCTACAAACTCATCATTTAGATAGGCAATCTCATCCGGATGAATTTCCAGAATGACTGGTGCATTTTGCTCCTCAACTTCCTCCATGATCGCCTTCAGCATATCATAGCTGCAAATATTAAATGCGGGAACCGCAAACTTGTTTTCTTTCGCAACCTTCAATAAATCCTTCATCGTATACAACATTAGACTTCCACCTCATTAGTTAATTTTTCATTTGATATAGTTTCTTCAGTGACCGGTTTTTTCAGTAATCCAACAGCCACCGCTGTTACAATCGTTCCTGCGACAATCGCTAGGAGATACATCGGCAGGTTATTCATGACATTAGGAATCAGCATCACCCAGATTCCGCCATGCGGTGCCATCGAAGTGACACCCGCTGCCATAGAGATTCCGGCGGCCGTGGCAGAGCCCAGCATCAAGCTAGGAATAACTCGAATAGGATCGGCAACCGCAAAAGGAATGGCCCCTTCTGTGATATAAGAAGCTCCCAGAATCCAGCATGATTGACCTGAAGTCCGTTCTTCTTTGGTAAACTTATTTTTGAACAAGATTGTCGCTAATGCTAGACCAAGCGGCGGGGTCATCCCGGCAGCCATACATGCGGCAATCGGCGCATTTACACCAGCAGACATCAAACCGATTGAGAAGGTCGAGATCGATTTATTGATCGGTCCGCCCATATCAGCCGCCATCATCACGCCGATCAATAAGCCAAACATCAGACCTGAAGTATTTCCAAGCCCATTCAACCAGCTAGTCAATGCATCTAAGACCCACGCAATCGGCTTATCGATCAAGAAAACCATCGCTAATCCAATCACCAAAATCGAAACCAGTGGAACAACGATCAATTGATAAATAGCTGCGAATTGTTTCTTAATAGTGATCTTGTTTGCCAAGAAATCCGTCGCGTAACCCGCTAATAATCCACCGATCATCCCGCCTAAGAATCCCGAACCGCCATTCGCAGCAAGCAACCCAGCAACAATCCCTGGAGCAAAGCCTGCTTTTCCGGCAATTGAACTGGCAATCCCCGCCCCAAGAGCCGGCACCATCATAGCGAAAGCCGTTCCGCCGCCAATCGTTGACAACGCTCCCGCCAATACATTATAGTCATCCGATTTCGGATCAGACGCTGTGATTCCAAAAGCAAAGCTCAAAGCGATAATGATCCCGCCGGCGATGACAAATGGCAGCATATAGTTCACACCATTCATAAAATGGTTGTAGATACCGGCCTTTTGCGGCTTCTCTTCACCTGTGCTGGAAACCGAGATTTTGACCGTTCCTTCGTCATTGAGAGCTTCTTCAATCACTAGCTCCGGTTCCTTGATTGCCCGACCAGTAGAGACTCTTTTCACTTTTTTTCCAGCAAATCGACTCATATCGATATCCTTATCAATGGCTAAAATAATGGCATCCGCCGCTGAGATTTCTTCAGCAGTTAATTTGTTTTCTGTCTTTGCTCCTTGCGTTTCAATCTTTGCCTTGTGACCCATACTAGCAGCCGTTACCTCTAGTTTTTCGGCGGACATGTAGGTATGTGCAATTCCTGTAGGACAAGCAGTAATTCCAACAATATTCATGATTGTTCCTCCTTATTTGGTTTAAAGTACTATTGAATTAGTCCGATTCAAATTCCGTGTATCCTTCACTACAAGCGCTTGTTTGTTCATTAACTCTATCTTGCTAAATATTTTTTTGAGTACGAACTCTGTTAAAAGCTGAAGGAATACCAAGTTACAATATATGTAAAACCTCTGCAGCGGTTTTAGCCTTCTTCAGTTGATCTCGAAACTCTTGATTCATCAGTCTTCTGGATAGCCCGCTCAAAATATCTAAGTGTAAGTCAGCGGCCTTCTGCGGGACTAATATGGCAAAAACACATTCGATTGGCTTACCATCCAAGCCGACATAATCCTCCATCAATCCTGTGTGAGCAAAACAAACCGTGGGCTCCAGAACATATTTGCTTTTTGCATGAGGAATCCCGAAACCATCCTCGATTCCTGTTGACGTTTCCTTCTCTCGCTTATATAAATCCTTGATGATCTTTTTAGCTTTGCTTACCCTATTTTGCTCCTCAAGCCTTTTTGCTAAACAATCAAACAGATCATCCTTTGAGCGAATTCCTTCATCAAAAATAATTAAATCGTTCAACATTATTTCTTTTAATTCCATAAGGAAACACCTCTCATTACGCCATGTTAGCGCTCTCTCATTTCTTGAGATCACTATATCATCGTAATCTAAATCGTTCAATACTATGCACAATGAACGGTTCAAAGTTCTTTTTACGATTATTCCGCTCACATTCTATGATCTATTTAGCTCATAAAATCAACCTAGTTTTGAGTGCTTCTCAACTACTCAGGATTCTATACACAAAGAAAACCCCAAAAAGCAGATTTCTAATCCTGCCCTTTGGGGTACATTGTTCATTTATAAGTACCGTCTAACCTCCGATTGATACTGACGATAATTCTCACCAAAAGCCGACACCAGATAAGCTTCCTCCCCACGAATTTGTCGATCAAACAAAACCACCGCAATCAGTGCTGCAGCAAACATAAGCATATTCGGAAAGACCACCGCCAAACCAAGATACAGCAAATCAAATGCGACAAAGGCCGGATTGCGACTGAAACGATAGATCCCAGTCGTAACCAAATCAGTTTTCTGATCCTCGTTATAGCCTGCACGCTAATTCAACCCCATCGCCCTGACCGCGATAAAAAATAGAACCACTCCCGCAAAAATCAGACCTAAACCAAAATACACCCAAGCGGTTTGATTGATTTCAAATAGAAATGACGCAAGAAACTGGAGCACTCCGCCGATCCCAGTCATTGTTCTTAAAACGATTTCAAAATACTGATCTTTTTTCGCGTCTTTCCCTAACAGATTGACGATGATTCCTTGTTTTCTCATTAGCAGGCCTTTTACCAAGTAGATTAGATAAAATAGCATAACAGCCGTAAATACGAAAACCCGTACTAACATTTTTTATTCCTCCTCAGCCAAACATGATAGGTTATTCATATGTCCATTATTTCATATGAATATTCTTTGGTCAAGCCTTCTATTGAATCAAATTGTCGATCATAGATGTGAAACGAATCATTAAATCTGCTCCAAAAAATACTCCTTCCACTCAGCAACGGAAAGTAACCGTCACTAAACTTGAAAGGAGTATTTCATTTATCTGCTAAAACGGTGCTTTAATTACTTCATGAGACAGTGCTGGAGCACCGGCTTCCTTCGCATTGAATCCGGTTAAGCGGAAGGACAAGTTGAATTTTTCGAAGGTTGTTCGGTATTTTTCCAGCTGCCATTGACCACAGGAATAGCTGCCCAGCGCATTTTGCTTGTAATCAATATTCACGACAACATAATCTCGTTCTTTTAGATCACAGGTATGTTTAGCGTTATCCAGATCGGCTTCTTCATAATAAGAAGTACTGAAATTGAAGCCCGCTTCATCTGCGGCGAATAATCCCTGTCCGCGATCATCTGTCAGCGCCACCCATCTTGTATCCATTCTGTTTCCGTTGGCTTGAGGAACGACGTAATTCGTAAACATCTCCTCAACGGTCGAGCGATAAACCCCCATATATCCTGCCTCTTTTGAATCCGCATAGTTTTCTCTTGGTCCTCGCCCTAGGTAATTTACTTGATTCATGTCCTTATTCACATGCATCGATACGCCTAAGCGCGGCAGCATATTTGGTGCAGAGTCGATCTTCCCGCTAGGAGTCCCCTCCAGGTTGAATAAAACATCGCCGCTGCCACAGATCGTGTAGCTATAGGTGCATTTGTAATGCCACGCACTGTTTGTTGTCGAATTGATCGTCTTGACGGTGATCTGAATGGCTTGATCGATTTCCTTCCAGTCAAAGGATTCGACTATTTCATGCTCTAAGTGCAGGAAATACTGTTTTTTCATCTCATCGATGATTTCCATATCGTTGCTGATTGGCGCACGCCACATGGTGAATTTCGGTCCTCGTTCAATAATTGTTTGGCCGTCTCTGACCAATTTTTGCAGCGTTCCTCTGACCGTATCAAACGTGACGATAAAATCTGTTCCTTCAATACTCAATGTTGTTTGTGTCTCATTAACCTGCAGCTTGCCGCTCGGTAGAATCTCTACACCTGCAGCTTTGATTGGAAGCTCAAAGCTGGCTGAGGCTAGCCCGTAACCTTTTGGTGCATAGGCCGTCGTTGCCTTTAATTGATAGGAAAGGTTCAAGAAATAGCTTGCGCCAGGTTTTGGTGCAAAATCCAAGCTATACGGCAAGCTTAATTTGGCTTTCTCTCGTGCTGGAATCGATGGCAGCGAAATCGTTCCATCTTCAATCAGTGTTTCATCCTCCATAATTGAATAATGCAGCTCAAAAATTTTCAAGTCTTGGAAATCAAAGCGGCTCAACAGCTCGATTTCTCCTTTGTTCAGATCGATCGCTGTCGTCTGGATCGGTTCGATCACCTTTTTGTATTCATACAAGCTTGGTGAAGGCGTGCGATCCGGCATCAGCATTCCGTCAATACAAAAATCTTTGTTAGAAGGATCATCGCCGAAGTCTCCACCATAGCGATAATATTTTTCTCCATCTTCAGTATAGGATTCGATACCATGATCAAACCATTCCCAAATGAAGCCGCCCTGCAGCTTGTCATGAGCATAAAACAAGTCTTGATATTCCTTCAGGTTTCCAGGTCCATTCCCCATCGCGTGACCATATTCACACAGAATATGCGGCTTTTTCGATTGCTCAATGATCGTGCTCATCAATGGCTGCTTCGTCGGATGCTCCAGCCAGCTGTACATGGTTGAGTAGATATCCGCAGCCTCTACCTCAAAGTCTCCCTCATAGTGAACCAAGCGAGTTGGGTCCATTTTTTTCGCGACCTCGGTCATTTTCACAAAATTACAGCCGAAAGCCGACTCATTCCCCAGCGACCAAAGGATGATGGACGGATGATTCTTATCCCGCTCGATCATTCGGACCATTCTGGAAACATAGGCCAGTTCCCACTCAGGATCGTTACTGATCCAATCATATTTCCCAGTCAGCTCAAAGCCATGACACTCTAAATCTGTCTCATCGATCACATACATCCCGTACTCATCACACAAATCATATAAATAAGAAGATGCTGGATAATGACTGGTGCGAATTGCATTGATGTTGAATTGCTTCATTAGGCGAATATCGTTTTCAATTTCTTCCTTCGAGACAACACGGCCGTTTCTAGGATTGTAATCATGACGATTGACTCCTTTAAACTTGATCGCCACACCATTGACTAGGAAGACCTCGCCAGCTAAGCGAATATTTCTGAACCCGACCTTTTGCGGGATCACTTCAACTAGCTTTTCCCCTTCATAAACCGAAATCAGCAGCTGATAAAGCTCAGGTGTTTCCGCCGTCCAATGAGCAACGTTGGGAATTTCCGCCTGAAGACTTCCCTGTTCACTAGTGATTTCTTGATGCAATACCTGTTGACCTGAAGGATCGATCAGTTCTACTTCAATCCGTTGCCCCTTGCTTTCTCGCAGAGTAAATGAAAGATCTAGCAATCCATTCTTATAATCATCGTCCAAATCGGCGACGACTTTAAGATCGTTGATCCCAGCATAAGGAACGCCGAGTAATTCCACATCCCTAAAGATTCCGCTGAGCCACCACATATCCTGGTCTTCCAAATAAGTCCCGTCAGACCACTGATAGACGCGTACCGTCAAATCATTGGCAGCATCCTCGTGAACGAAGGCCGTAATATCAAACTCCGCCTCATTTCTAGCACCCTTGCTGTAGCCGACTTCCGTTCCATTGACCCACACATGGTAAGCCGAATCGACACCGCAAAAACGCAAAATGATTTTTTTGTCCTTAAAGCTTTCATCGATACTAAATTGCCGTTTGTAGATACCTGTCGGGTTTTCCGTTGGAACATACGGCGGGTTAATCGGAAAGTTGTACCATAGATCGGAATAGTGCATCTTGCCATAGCCTTGAACCTGCCAATTACCAGGAACCTTGATGTCCGCCATTTCCGCTGTATCAAAGTCCGGCTCATAAAACTTGCTTGGACTATACTCTGGCGCATCTACCAGTAAGAATTTCCAAACGCCATTCAAATTTTTAAACGCATGTGTATATTTATTTTCATTTAGCAGCGCCTTTTCCTTGGTTGGAAAGGTCGAAAAATGTGCTCGCGGTTCTAATCGATTGATCTGATCTAATTGATAGTTTTCCCAAATTTTCATTTACCAGTCACCTCTACATTTGTCTCTTCATTGTTCAATCCTTTTGATTTTCTTTCATAACGATTCCAGCAAATCCACGCAAAGCCCATAAATATCACTAGTCCGACGACATTGTAAACCAGCATCCCGATCGGACTCGCCTCGCCCGCCGGCAACGTCCCATTTATCTCAGCCATGATCAGCTGCGGATCAGGCACCGTTGACATAAAGAAGACGAAGATGAAAAGCACCAGTAACGCGATACCGGCAAAAATCCCAAATTGACGACTGCCGAACTTAAAGCTGCGAGGCATTGAATCCTTCTTCAGGCGCAGACCGATATAAGCGATCAATAAAAACAATACCGGCAGCAGCGATGTAGACGCTGTCATATTGATCAAGGTCGAAAGGAAGCTGTCCATATTGCCGATCCCTAATGCTGGAATAATCAAGAGCATCGTAACAATCCCACCTTGTACAACCAACGCATTTGTCGGATTCCCCTCTTCATTCGTTTTCACCAACCATTTGCCGAAGACACCTTCTGGAATTTCCGAGAAAAAGACTTTTACAGGTGCCGCAGTCCATAATGCTAACGAACCAAGACTGCCGATAAATAGGATTAATCCGACTAGCCGAACCATCACACCACTTGGAATATGAAAATAAGCTCCCAAGATTTTGAAGATATCGAAGATCCCGTTTGAGAAATTCCCCTTCAATACATCCATCGGTACGACAAAACCAACCGCTACAGCACCTAAAACATACATGATACCGACGATAATCGTGGCTCCAATCATCGTCCGAACGAAAGTTTTATTGCCGCCCTTAACGTCCTTAATGTAGACACCGATACTTTCTCCGCCTCCAACCGCTTGCAAGATCCAGGCCATTGTCATGAAAAAGGTCCAGTTAAAGCTTGGCGTGATCGACTGCATGGTAAAATCCTGCGCAGGTTCATTTCCTAGACCAAAGACAACCACGAAGGCTAGAACGACAAAAGCGACTCCCATAAACAATCGGGCGCTGCCGGCAAAGCTAGTGACTTTTGAGATCCATGACACGCCTTTGATGCAGACCCACGTCATCAGCCAAAAGAGAACAATAGAAATGATTGCGATAATGATTGTGCTGTTGCCTCCCTGAAATACATTCCTTCCGACGAAAGCATACGAGCCGTAAATCAAGGTATTGGGCAACAAGGAACAAAAATAGAACAGATTAACGAAAAAATACGACCAGGCACCTAAAAAGGCCCATTTGTCACCCAAAACCGATTGCAGCCAGCTATGAACACCTGATTCTTTCCCTGAGTTAGCAGAAGCGAATTCTGCAATCATCAAAATAAACGGTAAAAAATAAAAAATACTGCCGAACAAATACCCAGGAATTGTCGCTAACCCGATTTGAATACTGTTGTTAACAATACTGGGAAACGCGAATACCGCTGAAAAGGTCATAAGCATCAATGCAACCGATCCTAAGCGCTGTCTTGAATTAGAGTTTTCCATCTCAAACATCCTTTCAATAATTACTTACACGTTGATTTTATAGCGCTTTCATGGTATAAAAAATAAGAAATGTTTCCAAAAACTTGTAATAATGTTGACTTTTGCAAATTTGCATTCCAGGAGGGATCGAATGTACAGCTCATTAACAAACGATATCAGCATTTTGATCAACAATGATACACTAAGCTCAGAGTTTCACGTATGCGAAGTAGGATATGAAAAATGTCGCTCAACCAAGCCTACGGAGTATGCTCCAATCGATTATTGGGTGATCCATTACTGTATCGAAGGAGAAGGCTTTTTCTCAACACCGTTTTTCCCCGAAAGAAAAATCACAGCCGGTGACTTTTTTATCATTCCATCGAATTGTAAAAATGTGTATTACCCGAATCGTGAGGACCCTTGGCAGTATCGCTGGGTCGGTTTCTCTGGCAAGCTGATGGATCATTATTTTTCAAAGATAAAATTGGACAAATACCATTGCGTAATTAGCCATTCCTTTGATCATCGGATCGATGCCCTCTTTCAAGATATCTATGACTCCTTCAAACAGGACAATCTTTTTCGCACGATGGCTTCTTCCTTCATTCTATTCGATACCATCGATCGAATGAATCTAAAACCAGATAATACTTCACAAAGTGAGCAGCTTTTTAAAAGTATTCTGACCTACATCAATAACAATATGTCGGAGAATCTCAGCGTCAATCAGATTGCAGAAGCAAACAATATTGATCGAACCTATCTCTATAAGCTGTTTCAAACTCATAAAGGCATCGGGCCCAGTGAATATATCCAGGATTTGAAGCTTCAAAAGGCCTGCTCCCTGCTGCGAAAAAGTTCGCTGACGATTACGGAGATCGCCTATGAGACTGGCTTTTCTTCCTCTTCCTATTTTTCAAAATTTTTCCAATCAAAACTAAGCATTTCCCCTTCGACTTATCGGAAAAAGTTTATTATCAATTGATCGAACAAAAAAAGAGCATGTGGCATAAGATATTGCTATTAACGACAAGAAGTTGGGCTATCTAAAGTGAGTTGAATGATTTAGAGTACGAGCGTCTTCTCGTACTCTTTTTGTTTACCAAAAAAAGCCAGTGAAATGAACAACTTCTCGTCATTTCACTGGCTTTTCATTCAGAGACTTATGTCACAACCTCTTTGGCGTTTATTTTTAGCTGCGATGATTGATTCAGCTAATTATTTTTTTCAACTAATGACGTCGTTTAGGAACGTGTTCTGTAACAATTGCTTAGTCCTCATTTAATTGATATGTCCAACTGTCATTATATAACGAGAATCGCTCTGCGCGATATGCCCAGGCACTCGTTGGGAAATCGGTCAGATCAATGTTCAGAACTGCTTCACCCTCTTCGGTGACTTCCATAATCGAGCTAGTCTTCCCTTCGTCACGATAGCCAAAGTTGACTAAGCGGTTGCCAGTATCTTCAAGGTAGCGGGCACTGCCGATGATTTTGGTGTAATACTCTTCGCCTAAATCTTCACCAAAGATCCAAATCTCTTCAATAGTCATTTCTTCTTCATTGATACGAACCTGACGGGCTTCTGAGTATTTTTCAGAAGTGTCTTCGTCACCGCGCGTCACCGAGATATTGTTGTCATAGAACAGAATATCGGTAGTTTCCTCGTTATCATCTTGATCTGGCAGAACGATTGCGGCATGTTGTCCGCCGCTGGCTTTGACATCACCCGCTAAGAAATACTTCTGATAACTGTCAGGCCAGCCGCTGCTGTCTCCCATGATCCATTGGATTTCATTTGTCTCATAATCGATTTTCATTACTGTATCCTGATGCCTCCCAGATATGACGATGCTGTTATCTGATTCATCATATTCTACCGAATTTTGATGGAACCAATCGATCTTGCCATCCTCGCGACTTGTTGAATCATACTCCTCATAGAAGGATTCCGGTAAAATGTCTTTTAGATCGATGGTTTTCTCAATCTCACCAGTCTCGCGATTCAGCTCGATCATAGTGTCCTCGATGTAATTACTGCCATCATTGACAGTCAGGAGCAGATTGCCGCTTGGCAACTCAATACCATCATGATGGATGACTGTCATCTCCCCTTCGCTCTTCCCTGTATCATTTGCAGCACTAGAGCTGGAAAAATCGTAACGGGTGTAGATTTTTCCTAAGTAGTCCGTCTCCAGCAGTACATTATAGGTGTCGGCGTCGTTGGATTCTTTGGTCAGATAGAGCAGATTGCCATTGTTTAATTCTTGGAAAATATGGCTGTTGTAGCGGGTCGAATACCAACGGACATCGCCATTGGCATCAAAGGCATAGGCGCGTTTGGTACTTGGCACAACGAAGGTCAGTTCACTATCACCAAGCGCCATTTTTTCGGTATCGGCTTCTTTGACGTCGATTTTCGCGATAGAATCCGGCAATGTTCCTGTTTTAATCGTTACTTTTTTCTCCACGCTGTTTCCTGTTTCGTCAGTCAAGGTCACTGTTACCTCATTCTCTTGATCCGCATAGAGCCCTAAAACGGGAATACTGTGCTCTGTCGTATAGTCATCAAAGCTGTTCTTGATCGTCGTTTCTTCATCCTTGCCTGCCACGGAAATATCCACCTTCATGGCTTCCTCTGTTTGGAAAAGCAGCAGTGCGGATAATGGGCTGGCATCATAAGGATCGACCTTTACATAAATATTGTCCTCATCGTAGTCGCCGCTTGCCAGCAGCGTCTGATACTTCTTCTCATTTTCACTTTGATCTTCCTGCCAATCTTCATTCAGCGAGACCGAGAGTGCTTCAGTCTCCACCTCATTCGATACAGTGCCGCTGACACCACAGCCCGCTAAACAAATGGTCAATCCGATAAAACAGCTCACCCTCTTTAGGGTCGTTCTCATCTAAATCCTCCTTATTCGCATGAAGGTATTTATTTTTTCAAATAACGAAAAAAATAAATCTGATTCTCATGCCGTATGTCATTCCTCTATACTTCTCTTGCTCTTTCTTGCCAGTATTTTATTTTTGTCACTCCAGCATGCTAAACTGCTAAAAGAGGAACTGAAATCCTTTTATGAAACCTGCCTGAATGCTTGATTTTTCAGCTCATACACCACATCGCATCCTTTGGCGACTTCCTGCTCATGGGTGACTAAAATGATGCATTTTTGTTGTTCGTGGGCGATCTCCTGAAACAGCTTGACGATCTCACCCGAGGTTGCTTCGTCTAAGTTTCCAGTCGGTTCATCGGCAACGATCAGGTCATGCTCGCAGCATAACGCCCGCGTGATGGCGACCCGCTGCTGCTGGCCACCGGATAATAAGGTGACTTTTTTCTCGGCTAGTTCTTTGGTGATTCCGACCTTTTCCAGATTTGCCAAGGCATAGGCTTTCTTGTCCGCCTGCTGGCTTTGGGCGATCTCCATCGCGGCGACCACATTGTCTACCGCTGATAAATACGGCAGTAAATTATAGGCTTGAAAGACGATCGATACGTCCTTGCGCCGATATTCCCGCAGTCCGATCTTTTTCAAGGAGACTTCTTCATAAAGAATCTCCCCGCTTTTTGGTGTGTCCAGTCCGGTGATCAAAGATAAAAAAGTCGTTTTCCCTGAGCCGCTAGTGCCTAAAATGGCGTACATCTTGCCCTTTTCAAAGGTTAGATTGACCTTTTCGAATAGTGGTTCGTTGTTTTCATACCAGTAGCCTAAGTCTTTGGTTGATAATGTCATAAAATTTCCCTCCTATGAAATCAAGATTTTTTTCGGATTCAATCGCAAAATTCCCGCGGATGAGAGCACGATCGAGAATAAACTGATGCCTAGTCCAATCCCTGCAAGACTGAGAATTTCCATCGGCTGAACGGAGATGTCCAATTCGCTGATTTCTTTTGTTTGAGTGAATGGATTGCCGCCCATTTGTCCGCCACGACCGCCGCCAGGCATTTGTCCTTGTCCGCCTTGGCCTGGTCCACCGTTATTTCCAGCAGCATTGGCTTGTCCATCTTCATTTTGCGAAGTCGTCTGTTGACTCAATAATTGGTTACCGATTGCGTTGCCGACGACATTTCCGCTGGCTGCCGCGATCCCTAATGCGAAGACCATGCAGACAAAGATCTCTACGAAGAATTGTGAGATGACTTTTCCTCGAGATTCACCTAATGAAAGCAATACACCAATCTCATATTTCCGTTCGCGAATCGATAGCATGATGATCAGTGTCAAAATGATCACGCCAGCCGCTGCGACTAGGATCACGATATTTTTCGCGAAGCTGGAGACATTGTTCAATGGCTGCAGCATTTGCTGATACATTTGGTCGTTGGTTTCTAAGCTAAAGGTATCGGTATCGATTAATTTGTTGGCTTCCTTCACGAAGCTGTCCATTTCCTTTGGATCATCTAGGTTGTACACTGCCGAATCGATGGTTTTTCCATCTGAACCAGTCAGCGTATTGACCATTGTATAAGAAGAGAAAATCGTATTCGCCGGATTTATAAAGTTGAAGCGCGCGCCCATGCTGTCACCTGAATTGCTGGTTTTGTAGATGCCTTTGATGGTGACTTCGACATCCTTATCGTCGCTGTCCTTGATCTTGAACTTGTCACCGACACTCAACTCGTTGGCTTCGGCTAAGCTTTCTTCGATCAGAACATTATTGGTACCCTCATCTTCTGAAGTAATTGCCTCGCCGTCAACGATGCTGGCTGTCCCTGAAGAAAAATCATTATAAGAGCTGCTTTCAGAAACACCTTTGATTTGGAAATCCCCTTGGCTCATACCACCAGGAGCCCCTTGTCCGCCAAAGCCGCTCATCTGTTCATCTGATGATTCTTCCTCTTCACTATCACTTGAAATCGGTGTGATTCCCGAGCTTTTATCCGCCGAGGTGCTGGCTTCAAAGGAATAGGATTTCACATTGTCCAGCTTCGCAATTTTTTCGGCATCGCTCAGATTGACTGGTGTTCGTTCGAAGCTGCCTGGATCAGGGCGACTATTTTCATCCTCTGAATCAGCATTTTTGAACATCGCCTCTCGATTCGTCGATAAGGTCACCGTCGCTCCGACACTTTTTTTCGCGTTCGTTCTCGCAAGATCTGCGCCGCTGCGGATCGTCAGCCCCGCTAAAACAAAGATTAATATGGCTGAGAAGACCGCGATCATTAAGATACTGCGCCCCTTCTTGGCCCAAAGGCTTTGGATCGCCCGTTTGATGTAATTCATACTGTTTCCCCCTTCATCTGTCTGCCTGTAGAATAGTCAAGCTGTCTTAACTCAAGCTTAAGCAACAGGAAAAAAGTTTTAAGCTTGGTTTAGGAAAGACATGGTACACTGAATGAGTAATAAAAAAAGGAGCAGAAACATGATAAAACTATTAATAGTAGAAGATGAAGTGACACTATCAGAAAATATAAAGGAAATTTTGACCGACTTAGGCGAGATTACTCAAGTCTATGACGGCGAGGAAGGCCTATTTGAAGCGGAAAGCGGAATGTATGATCTGATTTTGCTGGACCTGATGCTGCCGGAGAAGAACGGCTATGAAGTCTTGGCGGAATTACGGGAGAAAAACATTCAGACACCGGTGCTGATTCTGACCGCTAAAGACAGCTTAGAGGATAAAGTGACGGGCTTCCAAAAAGGCGCGGACGACTATTTGACCAAGCCTTTTTACCGCGAGGAACTGATCCTGCGGGTCAAAGCTTTGCTGAAGCGTTCGCTGGGCTTATTTTCCGAAAACCAGTTAACCTACAAAAATGTCACCTGCAACCTCGCGACCAAAGAAGTGACGGCTAATGATGAAGTCCTGCCGATTCAAGGAAAAGAATTTGATCTGTTGGTCTACTTCATCCAAAACAAGGGCGTCATCTTGACCAAGGAACAGATTTTTGATCGGATCTGGGGCTTTGATTCGGATACTACCCTCACCGTCGTGGAGGTCTACATGAGTCATTTACGCAAGCATCTGAAGCCGGCTGGTGTCGATCAGCTGTTTAAAACACTGCGAAATGTCGGCTACATTTTGCAAAAGGATTGATTTTATGAACACGGAAATTTCGAGAAAACAACGACTAAAATTTTTCTTCATCAATGTTGCCGCTTTTGCGGCGATCTTTGTCTTGCTGGGCTTCATCACCCTGCAGCTGCTGCAAAGCTCAGCCTATCGACAAACGGACCTTTCTTTAGAGCAGATGGCGGACAACGAACACATCATCCAGATGGAGATCAATCGCTACCAGCAGAACAATCCTTTTCTAGCCCAAATGCCGGATGAAGAGCGGATGGACAAAGGGCCCGCTGGCAACAACCGCTTCAACACCCAGATCATTCTATGGTCAAAGGACGGCAAGATTCTGAACAAGGACGTTATCGGTGGACGCTTTACCGAATTGGAATACCTGACCTTGGACAAGGAGCATCTCGATTCTGTTCAAGCCCTGAGCTTGAAAACTTCGGCGGATCTGAGTCAGAAGCTGTCCTTCCGCTCTTATACCATCAAGGCAGAGAACTATGAAGGCATCGCCTATATTCAATTCTTAGCCAATACCAACCAGATCGCCGATTCAATGAAGACCTTCGAGACGACGCTGATTATTTGTATGGTGGTCTTTTGGCTAATCTCAATCGGTATCAGCTTCTATATTTCAAAAATGAATATGCAGCCGATCATGAATTCGTGGCGCAAACAGCAGGAATTCGTGGAAAATGCCTCCCACGAACTACGGACACCGCTGGCAATTATTCAAAACAGTCTACAGCAGCTATTCACTAGGCCGGATCACACCATCATGGAGGAATCCGAACCGATTGCCCAAGCGCTGAATGAGACGCGGCGAATGAACGGCTTGACCGAGGATTTGCTGACACTGGCTCGCGGTGATTCTAATCAATTGCTTTTACAGAAGGAAGCAGTTGATCCGAAAGCCTTTATCCAGCAGCTGGCGCAGCCCTTCCAAGAAATCGCTGAAATGAAGGACAAGCAGTTCATACTGGAAAACTTCGCGGATAAGCCGATGCAGGTGGATGAGAAGCGGATCCATCAAGCCCTAGTAATTTTGCTGGACAACGCGTTGAAATACACCGAAGCAGAAGACAAGATCATCCTGCAATCAGAGATCTCCAATGACAATTGGCTGATTGAGGTCAAAAACAACGGCCCATCCATCAGCGATGAAGACAAGAAGCACATCTTTGAACGCTTTTACCGCGAAGATCGATCCCGCTCCAAAGAAACCGGCGGCTACGGCTTAGGCCTCGCCATCGCCCAGCAGATCATCACCCAGCACAAGGGCAAGCTGACGGTGCGAGATTGGGAGCCGCGGGGCGTGGTGTTCCAGATTAAGCTGCCCCTGAAATAGAATGCTAACTAAACAAACCCGAGATTGGTTAATCGCGGGTTTGTTTGTCTATATTTTTTATTTCCAAGTACCAATTACTTCCCCACTGATCACTTCCATACCTGTTCGGAAATCAAATGATTTTCCTTGAGGATTCGTAACAATCAGCATCACAACATCCTCTAATCCAGCGGAGGCAATCACCTGTCGATCAAAACGCAGTAGGGGATCGCCAGCTTTGACTCGCTGACCTTCCGAGACCAGCAACTCAAAGCCCTCATTTTTAAGCGTTACTGTATCTAATCCCACATGAAGCAGCCACTCAATGCCTTCTTGAGTTTTCAGCCCGATCGCGTGTTGCATTTGCGAATTAGCTGCCTCGACTCTTCCATCGACTGGTGAAATAATCAACTCTTCTTTAGGTGAGATTGCCACACCCTCACCCATCATTCCGGTTGAAAAGACCTCATCTTTTACCTCAGATAAAGGGATGACTACTCCCGCAACATAGGCGTTAACACTTTTCTTTTTCTTAAAAAACACCCTCACACCTCCTTATAACTAATCAATTCAATGCCTAGATTCTCGACTCTTTTTTTCACCGCGGGATCTGTCAGAAAGGCTACCTCCGCTGTCCGAGGGATTAGCAAAGAGGAACTTTTCACGAGAAAGTCATCCAAATACCCAGGATGAAAAATCATCATATCTACCCCATCATCATGCAGGTTCGATAACAGCTTTTCAAAGGTCTGATACGGATCATAATCCGGCTGCATCGCCTCCATCAGCATATAGATTTTTGTACCATTTACATCAATAAAGGCATCCTTCGTCAACGAATTGGGTCCCTGTCCCTGCGGCAAGCCAGAATATTTCAACTGCTGCTCCGCCGCAAACTGCTCCATGGCTTTAAAATAATTTGCGCTAGTTACAGCGTGTCCTTCAAAATAATCCGGTTCTCTACCAAATAATTCTAAAAAGCGTTGATACTGTGCCTTGATTTCCAGCATCACTTCTTCGAAAACAACAAAATCTTCCGTTGCTTCTCGATATGTTTTAGAAGATTTAAAATTTCCGTCCATATCCACTAAGGACGGAATCTGTTCGGGATCGGATAATGGTTTGCCAACACAGATGTTTGTATGCTGGCTGAAGGCGATCGGTTCCTCTTTTAGTAACGCTACACCATGGGCAGCCGCAGGCATGTTTACCATCACACCAACACTTTGAATCATGCCTTCCTTGACAGATTTTTCTATCCCGTAATTAACCGCTTCCGAATAGCCAAGATCATCAGCTCTAAGCAAGACTTTCTTCAAGTAAGTCGTCATTTTCTTTTCCCTCTTCCTTCGCTCCTAAGATATAGGTCACCGCTGCAGAAACAACAAAACCGATTCCACAGGCAATAAATCCATTCAGCATGTTCCCATTGGTCCCGCCGACAAAAGAGATCAAGCAAGCGAAATTCGCCACCGGAATCAGAGTATAAGCAGTCACACCAGTCAAGCCTGCGTATAATCCGCCAGCAAGTCCGCCAGCCACTAGACCGATAAATGGTTTTCTATAGCGAATACCTAGTCCGTAGACACCCGGCTCCGTCACACCACCGATCAAACAAGCGGCAAAAAAACTAAATGCCAGCGCTTTTTCGTTCTTATTCTTCAAACGCAGGAATGATCCTAAACACATACCCGCTACACACATACTAGAAATGATCGCAGCTGGAGTAACCAACGAATCTTGACCATTTTGAGCGAACAGTGTGATCATAGTCGAAATCATCAGCAGGTGCATCCCAGTCATTACTAAAAATTGCCATAATGCCGCGATTATTGCAACAGCTAAGAAGCCGCCGATGGCATCCAGAGATAGTAAGAATTTACTGATGTACTCTCCAGCTACAAAGCCCGCAGGACCTAAGACCACCAGCGTGATTGGCAGCATAACAACCATCGTCAAGGTCGGAGTGAAAATCGTTCCTAAGGTTGCTGGGATGACCTTTTTAAAGAATTTTTCCACATAAGACATGATCCAAATTGACAAAATCATTGGAAGCACTGTGCTGGCATAATTTTGGGTTGCCACTGGAAGTCCAAAGACATCAAAAGCTGTGCCTTCCGCTGCAATCTGAGTAAATGTTGGGTGAAGCAATATACCACCTAAGAACATCCCTAAAACAGGTGTCACCCCGAACTTTTTCGCTGCGGTATAGCCTAGAAACACTGGGAAGAAGTAGAAGCCGGCATCTCCGACAAAGGTGAACAGAGTTGCTAATGAACTGCCTTCATGTATCCAATTCAACATGGAGGGACCAAAGACGGCCATAACCATTTTAAACATCGATGCTGCGATCAACACGGGAATCAGGGGCGTCAGGCTGCCTGCTAAATAATCTAAGACTGTATTGCCTAGGCCCTTCAGCGTGAACGGCTCCTTCTCTTTAGCCGTTTCTGTTTCTCCCTGATCCTGCCCTCTGCCGGTCAATTCCAGCAAAATAGCATACACCTTATTTACCGTTTGTCCGACGATGATCTGATATTGCCCGCCAGATTGAACAACACCCAAAACACCTGTGGTAGCTTTTAATTTATCTTCATTGATTTTACTTTGGTCCTTCAAGTTAAAGCGCAATCGAGTCATGCAATGGGTCATATTCGAAATATTTTCTTTTCCGCCAACATTTTCTAAAATAGCTTGCGCCAAATGGTTAAATTCACTCATTTTCTTTACTCCTCACATTTTTTTCGTATAGTCGATTCATATGGATCATTAAATAAACCAGTTCATCGTCATTCGTTTCAATTCCGTAAAACTGTGTGATCAACGCACTAACCTTTTGAGCTACCTGATAGATCGCGGGATGCTGTTCCTTTATTGAATCCAGCATATCCATTCCTTGTCCAACCAGCTCTTCCCCGCTGCGCATCCGCTTCAAGTAATAAAACATATGCATACAAAAACGATTGTAATTAAACTCATCTCGATCAATCACGATGTGCAGATCCTGCTCGATCAAATTCGTCGTTTGCTGAATGATTTCTTCAATCAACACTTCTTCCTGTGAGATTCGATATTCAGACTGACTATTGACAAAATGCATCGTAATGCTGGTCAGTTCCCCTTTTGGCAAAACGATATGAGTCTGTTGCTGAATCATTTTGACCGCTTTCGCTGCCAATGAGTTTTCCTTAGGATACATCTGTGCAATCTCATACGAGTAGGTCATACGTACATTTTTATAGGTCGTCAGACGCTGGATCGAAAACTGGATATGATCGGCTAAGCTAAAGACCAGCGTAGGATTTAGCTGTCCGTTCAATTCATCCTGTGCCATGCTGACAATCTCCGCACTTAAATTCAAAATCTCCTCAGGTATCTCCGTTAGTAATCCTTCAAAATATTCACTTAATTTGTAAAATGTCATGGTGATCTTGTTCAAATCCGTCAATTCATAAGGCGTTTTGGGAAATCCTAACCCTTTTCCAAAAGCAATCAAGTGGTTGCCGTTATCATCGATCGCTTCAGCGACATTATTATTAATCTTCTTAATAATTTTCACTTACTCCTCCGCCTTTCCAATAAAAAAACTCTTTGAGCGCACACTACACCCTCCTTTTTCAAAGAGAATGGTAATGCCTCAAAGAGTAACAATCCATTTTTATTTAAATTTCACTTAAAGCATAAAGGATAAAGAAAACGTTGTCAACACCAATTTGAAAATTTCTAGTTAATCGACAAAACGTTCTCCATGCTCTTCCACCCACTGCTTCACCTCAGAAACCAACGCCTCCGGGTACGAATAGTGATAATAGTCCGCCAGTTCACGGGACATTTTTTCATACAATACGATTGTCTCTTGTAATGCCCGCCAGCTATCCACAGCATCAAAATTCCCAAAGACACCATTCAGTGACTCAAAAATATCCTCATCCACCCATTCATAGATGAACCGCCCGGCATGCCAAGTATCGTAATCCTCACCGTGCCTCATTTTCTCGTACCATTCGAGGGTTTGCAGGAGCACCTGTTTGCACTCGGCATCCCGCAGTTTAAACGTCCACAGCTCCTTGCGCAAAATCTGCTTGGCTAAATAAATCGCCAAAAACCAGAAGGTATTCGCGGTATACGCAAAGCTTTCCTCGCTGATCGGTCTCGTTTTCGATCGTTCAAACCGCTCAGGGATCAGCCGCTGCGCATCGCCGGTCTTATCCATAAGCACTCTCGCGCCGCGACGAAACCAATCCAGCGGAGCACCCTGCTCCACCTGCCGCTGGAATACCACCAGCGAATCGATCACAAAATCTACCTGATAGCCGCCTTTAAACAGCGACAGCCACTCCAGACCGCCACCGCCGTTTTGGAATGGAACTGCTGTATTCAGCGCACCAAAATTTTTGAGCCATTCACTCGTATTCAAATAGCGCTGCGGATCATCCACATACAACTGGATATCCAGATCAGAATACTCATCTGCACTATGATCGGTCCGCGCCTGTGAGCCAGCCACATACGCCACATGGACATCCGGCTGTTCTTCTGCCCACTCAATAAAACGTTGCTCGATTTGCTGGTAGAAATCTTCACTTTTCATAAAATAACTCCTTTATTCGAATTAGTACAGACCTTCATGACAGCCCTTTTGTTACAAATAAACTATCGTATTACTCATAAAGTAGTGTATTTGTAACACCGAAAAATTTTTCATATTTACTCAATCATTCTCAAATCCAGCCAAACCTCTTACATGCATTATAGATTCCGTCATCAACATTGCGATCCGTCACATAATCCGCCCGCTCCTTCAACTCAGGCACACCATTGCCCATTGCGATGCTGGTCCAGTGCTTGTCAAACATCACCAGATCATTCACATCATCCCCGAAGACCACGACATCCTCCTGCGGTCTGCTAAAATAATCCAAAACATCCAGAATGCCCTGCTTCTTATTGTCATGCTGGCACATCGTATATTCTTGTACAAAGCGCAGCTTCGCAAACTTCTTCGGCTCAGGAATCAAATGATCCTGCTCCTTTGGCAGCGCCAAGTAAAACTTGAAGATCTCCGCCACCTCATCCACATTAAAAGCCGGATCAATGAAATATTCTGTCGGCTCTTGTCTTGGTCCTACCTGTTCGCGAAACAGATCATTCTGGGCATAGACCTTCTCCGAGTCATCCGTCGCAATCAACACACCGATACCCTTTTCCTCCGCATCATGAATCACTGCTAGCGCTTCCTCTTTATCCAGTGGTGTATTCTTTACCAGCTTATTCTTGATAACGACACCCATCCCGCCGGAACAGACCATGTTTTCTAATCCAAGTTCTTCCAACAAGCCGCGACATTTGTAATGCGCCCGCCCCGTCGCGATTGACACAAAATGACCGTTTTCTTCTAAAAGCTCCAACGCTCGCTTCGCACTGGGAACCACTTGCCCAGTCTTGCGATCCGTCAGCGTTCCATCGATATCAAAGAAAAACAACTTCTTTTCCATTTCTTACCCGCTCCTTCATCTTCATCACACTTGTCACAATTATATCACAATTGGTAGATTGGAGAGTTTTCAACTTAAATATACTTGGTTAGTCACGACTAAGTTAGCTATGACTAAGTTTGTCAAAGTTGATTTTTGGGAAATGTCCAATTCTACTATTAAAATACATCACATCTCTAAAGAATTTTTAATCCACTTATGTGTACCGTTGTGTTACACTCAGACAAAAGCATAAAAAGAGGAGAATTCTTGTGACTGAATATACTGGCTTCGACAAAATTTATCGCGACATCGTCATGGATATCATTGAAAACGGCACGGATCAAGACCCTGCGCTGGTTCGGGCAAAATACGCCGATGGCAGCCCCGCTCCTACCCGCTTCATCCAAGGTGTCAACTTTAAGATCAAACCAACAGACGGTATCCCGATCTTAAAATCAAAGCGCGTATTCCAAAAGACGCCATTGATCGAATTGGAATGGATCTGGCAAGAATTATCCAACGACGTGACTTGGCTGCAGGAGCACAACTGTAAAGTTTGGAACGAATGGGTCGATGACAACAACACTATCGGCAAAGCATACGGCTTCCAATTAGCTAAAAAATGCCGCAAGCTGCCCGACCATGAAGAAAAGCTCAATCAGGTCGAATACGTCCTGCATCAATTAGAAAACAATCCCGGCTCCCGCCGCATCATGACCAGCCTGTGGGATGTCGATGATCTCGACGAAATGACGCTGGAACCCTGCGTTTGGGCAACCAACTGGAAGGTCAATAACGGTGTGCTTGATCTCCATGTTAAACAACGCTCCGCTGACATGGCACTAGGCCAGCCCTTCAACACCTATCAATACGCCGTCCTGCATCGTTTGATCGCGGATCAACTAGGCTTCGAGCTAGGCACGATGCACTGGTCCATCGATGACGCTCACGTTTATGATCGCCATATCGATGCACTGAAAGACCAATTATCACAGCCAATCCCAGACAGCGAACCAACGCTTGTCTTACCAGACAAATACGATGAGAATGGCAACCAACGCTCATTCTTTGAACGCAGACTGTCTGATGTGAAGCTGGAAGGCTATGAGAATAATGGCGTTATCAAGTATGAGATAGCGGAATAAATGCAAACAGAGCCGAAACGAAAAATCGTTTTCGGCTCTGTTTTTTGATTGGTAAAAATACAAATCTATATTTAAATGAATGAATACTAGAAATCGCTGCACTTAAATCGAGTCTATCGCCTCATTCTCATTAAACGACTCAGCCACTCCATTTTTTCCTCCTTGTTCCTCTCTAATCAACAGGTGTTACATTTTAGCTTTGCTCTGATAGGATTACTCAAACTTCAACGCTTCGATAGGGCTTAGCTTCGCTGCCTTGTACGCGGGCAGAAAACCAAAGACGATTCCGATCGTACTGGAGAATAGCAGACTTCCGACGATCGATTTTTCTGAAAGAATGAAGGGGTAATCCATCGAACGGCTCACAAGAAACCCGACACCGATCCCCAAAAACACACCGATGACTCCGGCAATAAAGGACAATGTGATCGCTTCAATCAGAAATTGTGCCAAAATAATGCTCTTGCGCGCGCCAAGCGCCTTTTTCAGGCCGATTTCTTTGGTCCGTTCCGTGACAGAGACCAGCATAATGTTCATTACGCCGATACCGCCGACTAATAGCGAGATACTGGCAATCCCCACCAGCATAATAAAGTTTGATTGATTGATTTCTTCCAAATTATTTGCGATATCCTCATAATCATTTACACCAAATTCAAAATCTGATGCCGGTATTTTTTGATTTAAATAACGAATCACCTGATTACTAATGGGTTTCAACTGATCCGTGTTCTGTGTTTGAACGCGGACGGTCGGCTGAGGATTGACCTTTTGCGACAGGATCGACCAGTTATTGAAGGGAACAAAGGCCTGTCGCTCGGTGTATTCATTTTTCCGACTGGGATCGACCACCACGCCGATGACCTTGAAGGGAATACCGTTGATCTCAACCAATTGATTGAGCCCATTTCCTCGGGGAAACAGTTCCTGATAAAAATCCTTTGGTAATAAGATAACCTGCTTACTCCCGTCATAATCACTCTCATTGAAGAAGCGTCCTTCAACCAGCGTATGTGGAGTGATCGCAAAAAACTTCGGCGCGATGGCACTGACATTGGCCTGAATACTTTTGTCTCCATAGAAAATACGCAAGAATTCTTTTTGGAAGAGCGTTGCATTCTTAATCTCCGGCGCATTGTCCAGCTGGTTGATCTCTTTTTCAGGGATCAGCGGCACATAAGAAGGGAAAGTCTCCTTAGATTTTCTGATGGTCTTTCTGAAGGTCGCCTTGGAGCCGTAGAGAATGTCGACCGAGTTATTTCCGCTGCCGACGATTCCCTGTTTCATCTTCTCCGTATTGCCGCTGATGATACAGAAAATGGCGATGATCGCTGCGATGCCGATGATGATCCCCAGCATCGTTAAAAAAGAACGAAGCTTATGCTCGCGAATGGCTTTTAAGGCCAGCTTAGTATTTTCTATCAACGCTCTTCCCCCTTTTCAATTAAGCGATGGCGCCATCGCGAATGATGATTTTGCGGCTGGCATATTCAGCGACCTCCGGTTCATGCGTGATCAGGACGATTGTTTTGTTTTCGATCACATTCAGCTCATTGAAGAATTCCATGATTTGTCTGCTGTTCTTAGTATCCAGTGCGCCAGTCGGTTCATCCGCCAGAATCAGCGAAGAATCTGTGACTAATGCCCGAGCGATTGCCACCCGTTGCATTTGTCCGCCAGATAGCTCACTCGGGAGAAAATCCATTCGTTCAGCTAATCCCACCCGTGCCAGTGCTTCTTTCGCCCGTTCAACCCGCTCCTTCTTGGCAATCTTTCGATAGATCAACGGCAGCTCGACATTTTGCAGCGCCGTTTGCTTCGCCAAAAGGTTAAAGTTCTGAAAGACAAAGCTAATGGTCTGATTCCGCAGATCACATAATTCGTGATCCTTTAGCTGAGCGGTCGCGATGCCATCGATCAGCAATTCGCCCTCCGACGGCTGATCCAAACAACCGATCAGGTTCATCAACGTTGATTTTCCCGAGCCGGAAGGCCCCATAATAGCGACAAACTCCTGCTGCTGGATGGTCAGGTTGATGTTCTTCAGCACAACGATTTCCTGCGATCCCTGCTGATATTTTTTTGAAATATTCGTTAGCTCAATCATGGTCGCTGATCGACATCCCTTCCTTTAGGCTTTCCTGCGGCAATAAGATTTCTTGATCCGCGGAAAGACCAGACGGAATTCGGGCATATTTTTGATTTGCCACTTCTTCTGCCGCTACTTCTGTTTTGCTTATTTTTGAATTTTTGACGACCCAGACATAATACTTCCCGTTTTCCTTGACCAGATAATCAAGGGGAATAAATAACGCCTCCTCATTTTCCAATGGTTCAGCTGAAAGGTAGACATTTTTATCCAGCGCAGGCTTGGTGTCAGACGGATCAAGCAGTGCTCGGTAAGGATATTTCGATAAATTCGGATTCTCCTCCTCTTTCTTATCCGCGTCCTCACTAGAAGCCAGCTGGTCAATCTTAGTTACTTTTCCGGTCCAGACTTGATCAGATCCGCTGCGATCAACGATTTTCACCGGCTGATCCAGCTTCAGCTGGTCCTTGCGAAATTCATCCACCATTCCCTCTACATAGAGGGTCGAGTCATCAACGATCTGCATGAAGGCGTCCTTCGACGGTGATGGTGTGTTGAGCTGATCCTGATCAATCTTGAGTATCCGCCCGTCAATCTCTGAACGAATCGTACTGTCTCCGAATTTTTCTTTGATCGAGTTCACATTGATTTGGGCCTTTTCCACCTGCAGCGCCGCATTTTTAACCTCCGTCTCCGCCAACCGTGCCTCTTCTAGACTTTGCTGAACCTGTTCCGCTTTGGCATCCTTGTCCTGTTTCAACGCTTCCTTTTCTTCCTCACTGGCTTGGTTATATTTTTGCGTGGCGGCATTCAGTTCATTTTGTCTTTCCGTGTGGCGGTTCCACTTAAATGCTGACTCTTCCTGTTTTTGCTGCAGGATTTTCGCTTGATTATCAACCTCCAGCTGAGCCTGATTAACTTCAAACTCGTTTTCTGGACTGACATAACGGAACAGCTCCTGCCCCTTCGTCACGTTATCCCCTTCCTTGACCAAGGTCTCCAATACTTTTCCTTTGCTGGCATCCAAGAACAGCTCGCTGCTCCGTTTAGGCTTGATGGTTCCCGATAAGAGAAAATTCGCGCCTTCCTTGGTATCCTTGGAAAGCTCTGAGACTTTGACGGGGATGAGCTTTCCTTCCGCCTGCTTTTCCGTGCCTGAGCCAGCGTAAACAAAAATGACTGTGACAAATCCGAATAGAACCAACGACAGGATAAGCAGCACGCTTTTTTTATTTGATTTCTTTTTTGTCCTTCTTTTTTTCATCAGGCACCACTCCTTCCGTCTTCAGTCTCTATTTTTCCGGATCTTTGCTCGTCTCTTCTTCATGAACCGAAAGCTCTCCGTTCCCGTTTTCTTGTTCCTTCTTCGCGTCATCGATGGTCATACCTTTTGGCAGCGCGATCGTTTGCCCATCCTTCAGTGTCTTAATAACGATCTTTTCGCCGTCAACCTCTGTTTCTTCCTCGGAAACAACATCCTTTTCCGAAAGTCCCTCCAATGGATTGTCCTGCTTTGCAGCAGAAGACTCCGTAGTCGCTTCCTTCTTCTCTCCGCAGCCCGCTAAGCCAAATACAACAAATAATAACAATAGACCGATACCCATTTTCTTCATAACGAATCCCTCCAACTATTTTTTTATTGTTTTATCTTTCGTTGAATTCACTATAGCGAAGGAATATCTAGTTTTAATCGAGAAAAGATGTACTTTTGATCAAGATATAGAAAAAGCTTCACAAACGGCTCAACATTCATCGCCGTTCGTGAAGCAAAGGATTTGGTTATTCACTAGACAAGGGCAATTGAATCTCAAATTTCACACCCTTGTCTGTATTGAAAAAGCGATACTGAAACGCGTGCTTATCGAGAATCGTCTTAACGATATACAGCCCTAAACCGCTGCCGCCATACTTCCGATTTCGCGAAGTCTCCAATCGCTGAAAAGGCTCATACAGATCCGCCAGCTTTTCTTCCGGGATGTGTACCCCCGTGTTTTCAAAAGAAATCAGCAGATGGTCCGCTGTCTGATCCATGAGCACTTCAACCTGCTCTCCTCTAGGGGAGTGATGAATCGCATTGGTAAACAAATTAGAAAAAACGAGTTTAAGCAAATCATAGTCCGCATGAATCCTCACAGATCGCTCTAGCTGCTGGACAATCTTAATCTCGCGAGCATCTGCAAGCTGAGCATTTTTTTCGATTGTCGTTTCAAGTAAAGCAGCAACCTCAAAATTAACAGGTCGGATTAATTCCGCCTCTGATTCCAGCTTCGAGATCATCATGATCTCCTTGACGAGCTGTTCCATGTCGCTCAACGTCTCCTGCGTATGAACCAGATACTCGTCGCGGTCCTTATAGCGACCGATGCGATGGATCATTCCCTCCACCATACAACTCATGATCGTGATCGGCGTTTTTAATTCATGAGAGACAGCTGAAAAGAATTCCCGCTGCTGCTGCTTTCGAGCAACCTCATGTTGAATTTCTTCCTTTAATTGATCATTCGCCTGATTTAATTCCTCTAAAGCACCCGACCAATTATGTGCAAGCTGCTCCAAATTCATCGAGAGCAGTCCGATCTCATCCTTACGGTGTATGGACATTTCCTGGTCGAAATCCAAGTTTGCGTAGGCTTTAGAAACATCACTCAGCTTAATGATCGGCTTGGCGATGATCCGATAAACGATATAAGCGGTGACCGTCGAGAAGATCAGGATACCCAGCAAGACATACGGAAGCAGTCCCTTCATGATTGCCGTAATCTGATTTACAGGCTCGGCGATCGCTGTCATAGTCACAAAATACTCCTTCTCGCCAATCTTTAATTCTGTCGCCGCTGAAATAACGGTCCCTTCTTTTGCTGTACCATCCTGCTTAGGCAGCTTGCCCCACCTACCGATTTTATTTCCTGCTTTATCGGTAAGATCGATATTCGCCTGATAACGCTGACTATACTTCTCGATTTTGTCTTCGTCTAATCCGTCCTCTTTCAGTTCCTTTACTAATTGAAAAAAAGAGTTGTTGACTTCCTGATCAATTTGCTCCTGGTAAGTCGCTGGAACCGAAAACATGATGACAAGATAAAGGCCCAACGTTGAGATAGAAAGCAGTAGAAACGTGAAGACAAAAACCTTTGTTCCCAGACTGGTCCTTAATTTATTATACAATCCGATACCCCACTCCCCGAATCGTCTCGATCGCGTTCGTTTCCAGTTTCTTACGAATATTCATCATATGATGATTCACCAACTTGTCACTGTTCTCGTAATAATCCAGCTCCCAACCTGCCTGCAGCAGCTGTTCTCTGGTCAGAACCTGACCTTTGTTCTCCAGTAAAAACACCAGCATCTTATACTCGATCTTCGTCAAGGTAACCAGTCGATTGTTTGAAAAAACCTCATGCGTTTTTTTGTTTACCACAATATCATGCAGGATCAGCTTGCCGTTCATGTCTGGTGCAGTATTCTGCCGTAGAGCCGCTTCGATCCTCTTTAATAAAACGATATAAGAGAAGGGCTTGCAGACATAATCATTGACTAACAGATCAAAGCCCCTCACCTGATCCTCCTCTTCGGTCATGGCCGTCAGCATAATGATAGGCACAGAAGAATGCAGCCGAATTACTTCGCAAACAGCAAAACCATCAATTTTCGGCAGCATGACATCCAGCAGCACCAGATCAAATGAGCCATTGTTAAAACAATCAATCGCCATCACACCATCATCAGCGGTCGTCACTTCATAGCCCGCCTCCAGCAAACATTCCTTGATAAAGTCCTGAATCTCCTTCTCATCCTCCACTACCAATATATGTCTCATCCATTATCTCCAATCCTTCATTTTTCCCGCAGGTCCTAGTAAGGAATAGTGTAACAGGTTTTTGTTTGGTTTGCTCATGGATGTACAAAAGTGTATGAACATTCCTGTAGCTCTGTTCTCCTTGACTCTTATAGGAGATGGATGTAATCATCTTATTTTTGCCTCAAGAATCCACGATTTATGAACTGCAACAATTAATAAAAAAGTCTGCGATATCACATACACGGGGAAAGATTTCGTGTGTATTTTCAAAATAGATATACGATTCTCTCTCTGGCAGTTGACCTATTAACCGGCTTCTTTTATATCCTCGGCAGTGTCGCCGCCCTAACCCCGATCCCTGATCGCATTGGCATGTATTTCTATCTCGCTGGTTCGAGCTTTCTGACCATCCGTCTGATTTTACGAATTATCAAAAATATTTTTATCTATGATGATTTAAAGATAGAAAAAAAACAAGAAAGAAACGTCGCAAAAGCCGATTCAAAAGAATTCACGAAACGATTTAATCAATTCCTTCAAGCCTAGCTCTCACAATAAGCCGATCGCCAAAATCGGTATCCGAAAGAAAAAAGAGCATTCACCCTTTTTTCGCCCTTCGATTTTCAGCTTGCAATGGCTACTCGCAAAAGTTCGCTGAGGTCATTCGTACCAACATTGAAAAATATCCCAGTAAATCCTCCGGCTGTATCGAAAACACCTGCGATTACTGCGCCGGTTAACCCGAGACACATATCTACAGCTACATCTACCCAGACGGAAAGAATAAAGCCTATTGCGGAGTCAACGCACTGGAAATTCCAAACATTTGCGCCGAAGATTTCACCGAAATCAAACAGCTCATTAAAGAAGAACATGAGTATCTGTTGAAGTATGAAGGAAGTGTGTAATGGAAAAGACCCGTCAATGCCTCCTTGTGCAACGGTAAAGGAAACTTTTTAAGGTCACAGAATTGGATAAGTTATTACGTTTGAGAGAAAAAAGTGAATTAGCACTTTTTTAGTTGGTTTCAAAATCGTATGAGTGCTTTCCCTGGTGTTTTTGTTATTGGAATAAAACAGATATAATAAACGTACTAATTTCACTATTTCAATTTATGTATAGATAAGGGGGAGATGTTCTATGGAAACTTATTATGAACTGCTTCACTTAACCAATGAGAAGCAAGAGAATTACTGGCGTAAAAAAACAGTATCAGCGAATACCACGCTTTTATATGAGGGAGATGTTGCTGATAAAGTATATTTTGTTAAAAAAGGAGCACTTCGTCTTTGGAATAATGATGATGGAAAAGATATTACATTCCAATTTTTCTTTGAAGGACAGGTGGTTTCCTCTTATGAGAGTTTTTACCTTGGAAAACCAAGCATGTTTTCAATTGAGACTATGGAAGATTCCGAGCTATTAATCCTGGATAAAGCAAATTTAGATCTTTTATTGAAGCAGTCCACAGATTTAACACATTTAATGTTGAAACAGTTATCGGAGCGCTTTATTGCATATACAGACTATTTTTTATCAAGAATTAAAGAAACACCAGAAAAAAGATATATTTCTTTGGTAGAAAAAAATCCAGAATTAGTGACACGTGTTCAAGACCGCCACATAGCTTCCTTTTTGGGTATTACACCAGTCTCTTTAAGCAGAATAAAAAAGAGAATAAAGTAACTGAATTATCTTTTGTTAATTACTCAAACAGGCTTTCCCTTTATTCTTTAGTCAGAAAAGAGTAAAGGAGACATCAATATGACTACACTTATTATCTATAACCATCCATATGAAGGCAGCTACAATCACGCTATTCTAGAATCAGTGATACGTGGAATAAAGAAAGCACATGGGGAATATGAACTAATCGATCTAGATAAAGAGAATTTTAACCCTGTAATGACATCGGCCGACTTATTGGGATTTGTAAAGCATCAAGCAGTTGATCCAATGGCCATAAGTTATGCAGAAAAAATTAAGCATGCAGATCATCTTGTTTTCATCTTTCCAATTTGGTGGGAGCTGATGCCCGCTTTAACCAAGGGCTTTATTGATAAAGTTATTTATCCAGGTCTAACCTATGACTATAAAGAAAATGGTATAAGTATGGTAAGTCTTTTGCCTAAATTACAATCTACAACAATAATTACAACAATGAATACACCCAAAGCAATGTACAAACTAACTTATGGTAATGCACTCAAAAAGGCCCTTATAAAAGGCACTTTTAAGAAATCTGGTATGAAAAATGTAAAATGGATCAGCTTCAATATGATCAAAATGGTCAAAACCGAGAAAAGACAAAAGTGGCTAAAGAATATTGAACAGCAATTTGCGACTAGGAACTCTGTTAGTTGAGTTCAAGCCAAAATATTCTGAGCTGTCCTAGCACACCTTTACGTAACCATCGATGACGATTGTGAGTGGAATATAACCGTGCAAGCTCCCCATACTCCTAGGCAAGAATTGCTTTGGGGCGGATATTCCACTCTTTAACTAGTTTATAAGGATATTGATGACTTCTAAACGCATCACAACCAGTCCTTTCCCTCCACTATCAACTCTCTCACCCTCCCAAATATTCCTCTAAGCAAAGGCCTTTTTGATAAATCTCCGTTGCCGGTCCAATCCCAACATAACGATAATGCCAAGGCTCATTGATGACCCCGGTGATCTCTGTTTTATCTGAAGGGTAGCGGTAAATGAAACCAAATTTATGGGCATTTACCTGCAACCAGTTGTACACATCTGCCGCAGAGGAACGCCATTTGTCTTCATTTATATCTACGGCGATTCCCAGCTGATGCTCGCTGGTTCCTGGAAGTGCGACCCATTTTTCCGCCTTTTCTTTGGCTTGCTGGCGGCTGTTGCCTGCTTTTTTGTATTCTTCAATCTTGTTGTCTAAAAGCTCCTGCTGCTGGACTGAGCTTCGATAGCCTGATGCGACAATCGGAAACACCCCCTCTGCCTTGGCTGCGTCCAGCATTTTTTGTAATGGCTCAGAAATTTTTTTATCAATTCTTTCGCCATTTTCCAGCGTCACCAGCTCTGGTTGGCTGTTTTCAGGAAGCGGGTGCCAACGATTCACTAGCAAGGTGGCCCAGTCAGCGTCTGTCGTAGTTGAAAAAAGAGCGGTTTGTTGTGCGGCTCCTCCATCCGCTCTAGTGAATTTGCTGAACAGTGTATTTTTAAAGGGAAGCATTGTTACTACGATAAGTGTTGCTAGAATCGAGATTCCAATTAGTTTTTTATTTTTTCTATTTGCTAAATATACATGACGGTTGCTATTTTTCGACATTGCCATCGTTTTTCCTCCTAAATCATTCGTTGCCTTGATTATGACGGGAGAATATGTAATTAACCTGTTGGCAATCTGTAGTTTTCCTGTAAAAAAATAAGCAGCCGAAGCCGCTTATTGCTGCGCGTCATTTCCTTTTGGGAGTCGCATATTAAACACTACGCCATCCCCTGCATTCTGCAGCTCGAAGGAAACCGCCGACAGATCCAGCATTTTTTTTACGATGGTCAGACCTAGACCGCTGCTGGTCGTTCGTTTGGTCCTGGCAGCATCGCCTTTATAAAAAGGATCAAATAGTTTTTCCAAAATATCCTCATGGATGCTTGCTGGTGCGTTCTTGATCGTCAGAAGATAATCCGTTTCCAGCGCCTTCGCGTCAATCGAAATCTCTGCCCCTGGCGGTGAATAGCGAATCGCGTTTGATAACACATTTGAGAGAACTTTTTTTAAAACATTTTCATCCATAAAAACTGACGCCTCCGCGTCGATCGCAACCGTGACGGTCTGATTTAACTCCTCAATCAAGGCTTGATAGGAAAGCAGGGTCTCATTGAGCAGGGGCAATAATTCTATTTTTTTGGGGGCAAGTGCGATTTTACCATCGATCAGCTTTACCGTTTCCAGTATCTCAGAAACCAAATGGCTTTGATCCTCCATCAGCCGTAAACATTCCCGCAAATATTTCGGATGATTCTTATAGTCGCCAACGTTGGCTAACATCCCCTCCAGCAAAACACTGGCGGCTGCAATAGGGGTTTTCAGCTCATGGGAGGCTGCTGAGAAAAAGTATCTTTGCGACTCCTCCATCTGTCTTTCTCGGACAATTTCTGCCTCTTGATGGGCGATCGTTTTCTTTAGCTCGCCATACATAAAATGAACATCTTTGGCAAGCTCGCCTAATTCATCCTTTCGATTTGGCAGGGTTTGCGGCACATCCTCTAAGGCAGACATCTTTTTGGTATTTTCAGCCAACCGCTTGATTGGATTGGCCAGCTGCCGCGTGAAAAAGTAGGCCAGCAAAAGAGCCAGCAGCAGCATGAACAAGACAACTACCACCGCTCGGCTGATAATTTCGTGGTAAAAGCCCGTTAAGGCAGGCCGCGTTTGCGCAACGACAGAATACCCGCGCTCCTTGTCCTCATACACAACATAATAAAAATCCGTTTTGCCCGTCACCGGTGCGACCGCTTTCGGCGTAGCGAACAATGTGCTATCGTCTTTGTTTAAAATAATGAACTCAAAGGACTGGTTTTCCTGATAAAAATCCTGGGCGCTTCTCGCTACATCGGGATTGCTTTTTCCCTCGACGGCAGCCACCAGCGGCTGATACTCTTCAAAAATTCGTTCACGTTCCACCGCTCTGGACAGCGTTAAAAACTGATTCGAAAACAATGCGACCGTGACTACTACAAGGAACATCATCGCCAGAATCGTGTAGATAAAAATTTTTACGGTGATACTGTTTTTCTTCATTCCGCCTCCTCCAAATAATAGCCGATTCCCCGAACAGTCTTAATTAGTTTCACCGAAAGCTTTCTCCGCAGATTCTTGATATGCGTATGCACCGTACTTTCATCGCCATCAAAATCATAGCCCCAAACACGAGACAGGATCATTTCATGCGTCATGGTCTTGCCCTTATTTTGGGCCAGCAGCAATAATATCTCAAATTCCTTTAGTGTGAGACTTATCTCCGTTTCAGCATAGGTCACTCTATAGTTTTCCGGATAAAGCGTTAATTTCCCGATGCTCAACGTTTTCGCCAGCGCACCTGATCGCCGCAGCAAGGCTTCGACACGTTTCATTAATAGCTGGATTTTGAAGGGCTTGGTCACATAATCATCCGCTTCCCCATCAAAAGCCTTCAGCTGATTCTCATCATCTGACAGGGCCGTCATCATTAAAATCGGTGTATCACTGATTTTTCGAATCTCTGCCAATAATTCATACCCATTCATCCCCGGTAGCAGGATATCCAGAATCACCAATTGATAGACATTTTCATAAAACAGCTCAAAAGCCTTGTCCCCATCTCCGCTGGAATCCACCTGAAAGCCCGCTTCCACCAAAAAAGCCTTCACAGTATCACAAATAATTGCATCATCTTCTACAAGTAAAATTCGAATAGCCATACGATCCCTCCACCTTTGATAGTAATACATCAAACTGGATTTTTCCTGTATTTTTGCCCAAATTGTTCCTTTCTCTTGCTTTCAATCGAGTGTAGCTGCTCACTCGACTCTATGAATGGTCAAAAAAAGCATCTGCGATTAGGTTCACAGATGCTGGTTTGATTCTTCTCTCTAATAGGCGACGCTTGTCATCACTTCACAAACGGAACAACTTCCTCCGTCAACTCCTCAAAATCCAACTGATTAACCTCTTCAATCTGCTGAATCATTTCCTTTGGCAGCTCTGGGTTCATGCCACCGCAAATCGCTGCGCTGATGGCGCCGATCGTATCGGTATCCCATCCCAGAGAGGCGCTTAATTGGGCGGCTTTTAATGGATCGCCTTTGGCTAATTCGACAATCACGAAAGCACTTGGAATGGTTTCGATGGTTTCCATACCGGTCCCGATTTCTTGGTATAGTCGTTTTAGGATGACGGTTTCATCCGCTTCCTGCCGCAGGATTTTTCGCGCCTGATTCATGCGGAAGGTCAAAGAAGCCGCTGGGAAATCGTGACCATATTCTTTGGCTACATTAATCGCGTCAAAGGCCACTGACCAGATTTCTTCAATCAATTGTCCTCCGCGGACTGTGTAGCTGATCGCGGCTGCGACCGCACTCGCTCCGGCGATAGCAATTTTGGTGTTATGGGTTGGCAGGCAGATTTCCGCGACATTTTTTACTAATGTCGGTAAGTCCTGGTAATCGCTGATTAATCCGATCGGGGCAATTTTCATAGAAGCCCCGTTGGTTGTTCCTGTGACACCCGTCTCTTCGATCGGCACACCTTGAGCGATTTTATCCAGCGCCTTCAACGTTGATGGACCGGAAACAAAGGCGGAAACCGGAGAGTTGTCATTCCATTCTCGTAGCTCCGCAACATAGTCTGCCACCCGAATCTGCCCGTGGTTTTTCTTAATCATGGATAAGATCATCAACACGTTCAATGTATCATCGGTGATCGCTCCTGCCGCTAATTTGCGTCCAAACACATCGTTTTCGTTTGATGCGATTAATTCGGTTACCCCATCGGGAAAATTCTGACGGATTTTTTCCTGTGACCAGCATTCTGTCGGCATCCCCATCGCGTCTCCTAATGCTCCGGCTGCGAGTACGCCCCAAATCTTTTCTCTCACTTAATTTACCTCCGCTAAGTTGATTGCTTCTGCTTGATTGTTGAAAGGAATGACGGTCATGACCTTGTCATTGAGCTTCACATGACCTTCCTGTTGGCTAAGCACGTCTAGAAATTGATCGGAATTCGTAACCGTCACAAAAGATTCAATCGAATAGCCCGCTTCGGTGACTTTTTCCAAATCTACTTCTAGAATTTTCTCGCCTTGAACAACAGATTGTCCTTTTTCTACTAATGGATGGAAGCCTTGACCTTCTAATTCCACTGTATCAATCCCGATATGGATCAGCACTTCGATCCCCGTGTCACTAATGATTCCAATAGCATGACCACTCGGGAAAACAGTTTCCACCGTACCAGTGACCGGCGAGACCACCTCGCCCTTTTCTGGAACAATCACAAAGCCGCTGCCTAACGCTTTTGATGCAAAGCTGGCATCTGTCGCCTGTTCGATTGGCTTGATTTCCCCTGCTAAAGGTGAAACCAATACTTCGGCTTTCACGAGACTTTTTTCTTCAGGATCGACGACGTCTTCCTCTTTTTTAAAGGTCATATAGGTTAACACAAATGGCACCGCAGCTGTCGCGATTGACGCAATAACCGCGATAATCACGCCATTCATACTGCCGCTTTTCGGATCAATAAACGCCGCAAAGCCTAGAATCCCAAAGGACATCGCGTACATTTTTGTCGAGGTCAGCGCTAAGATCAATGAACCAACTGCACCCCCAAGCATTGAGAAGGCAAAACGTTTCTTGACAGGTAAACTAAAGCCGTAGATCGCCGGTTCAATGATACAGAACAAACCCGATACCATCGCTGGAATCGCCAACGTCTTTTGATCCTTCGAGCGCGTCCGTAAAAAGACAGCCAGTACAACAGCAGTTTGCGCAAAATTGGCAGTAAAGGACATTGGGAAGATGTAATCCACGCCCGATTGCGCCAAGTTTGTAATCCCGATCGCTGAAATTGGCCAATGCAACCCAAAAATAACCAATGGTTGATAAAGCAACGCTACCACTAGCGAAGTCACTACAGGAGAAATGCCATATAACCCTGATACGCCGGCACTGATCAATGAACTAAGAACATTCGTCACCGGACCAACCACCAAAATCGCTAAAGGAACCGTGATCAGGATCGTTAAGAACGAATTCACGTTGTGAGCAATCACTGCCGGCACAACCTTTTTCAACCATTTTTCGACCTTTGAACCAACATAGACAATAAAGATGATGGGAATGACGGTGTATTGATAGCCATTCGCCGGAAAAAGAATCGGAATCCCAAAGAACGTGTTAAAGACCGGCGTTTGGAACAGCGTTCCGTTGAATAACGTATACAGCGCATCGCCGCTCGTCAAACCTGTCATCAGCTCTGGAATCAGCAGCGTCGCTCCAAGCATCATCCCTACAAACGGGTTCATCTTAAAGGCCTTCGCACTCGTGTAGCCTAGTGTGACCGGTAAAAAGTAAAAGACCGTCTGCCCCATCGCATGCAGAATAATATACGCCCCATCATTGACCGACAAAACATTCGTCGCCGTCAATAAAGCCAAGATCCCCTGCAGCAAACCCGAAGCCGTTAAAATCCCTAAGACCGGTGTGATCACCTTGGTAATCGTATCCACTAAGGTGCTAACGAATCCTTTTTTCTCTTCTTCTGCCGCGACTGTTTTTCCATTCAGCTGTTCCTGAACCACTTGGAAAATATCCGCCACATTCGTCCCGACAACTACCTGAAACCGCCCGCTGGCAAATTGCGCACTCATCACATCCGGCGATTTCACCACGTCCTCACGCTGGACCAACGAATCATCCTTCAAGGTAAAACGCAGCCGTGTCATACAATGCGTGACACTTAAGACATTCTCCTTTCCACCGACCTTTTCCAAAATAAATGACACCAAGCTTTGATACTTATCCATGTTGCTTCCCCCTTTTTTGGCATATAAAAAAGGCAACACTCAAACAAGAGACTCTTCATCCCTTGCTTGGGTGTTGCCTGCATAATCAGTTACAATCCCGTTTATTTAATTAGCCGCTGGACATGGAGAATCAAGTACATCTCCTCCTCCGGATAAATCCGACAAGCCAGCTTCTCTTGTAAATACTGCTTAATGATCCCGACACTCTCAGTCGCCTTCGGATAAAACTGAACCACCTGTTCATACATCTCCGGCACCGCTTCCTGTCTCGGTTCGTTTATTATGACACGTTGAATAAAGAATTTCAAGTGGGTAACGAAACGAACATAATTCAGCGATTCCGTATCCAGCTCGATCCCTAAACCATCCTCAACGATCAAGACCACCTTCTGCAGCATCTCCGTTGTCAATAACGTCTGAGCCGTATCATTGTTCAAGCCGCCATTAATAAAATGAAGCGCAATGAACCCTGCCTCATCCTCATTCAGCTCGATCCCTTCATAATAGCTGATCTGCTCCAGCGCCTTCATGCCCGCCGCAAATTCCTTCGGATAAAACTTCTTGATCTCCAATAACAACGCATTTTGAATCGTTTCCCCATTCCGAAATCGATTCACCGCATAGTTAATGTGATCCGCCAACCCAATATAGGTATTCCCGTCAAAGGTCCGCTCCAGCTCCGCTTCCGCAGCCTTGACGATCACCGTTACCATCTCCAGCCGATTGATCGGGACTTCTTCGATCAACTGCACAAACCGATCCGCCACATTCGGAGAATCCACCACGAACGTCTTCTCGATCTTGTCCTTCTCAACCGTCTCGCCAACCCGTTTCCGAAAGGCAATCCCCCTACCGATCAAGATCCGCTCCAGTCCCTTCGTATCAATCACCAAGACCACATTGTTGTTAAAAATCTTCTTAATTCTAAGCAAGCTCTCTCCCCATCCTCCGCCTCAGCAAACTTTCATAAGCTATGATACGGGTTCTTTGGGGAAAGTCAAGGGAGTTAATAGAAGCATACTCAATTGATTCTTTATGAACCCTTTTTTACAATTTCATTAGCCCATTTACGATTGGGAACTGCGTAAGTTAGTTAACTATGTGGTTGACCATATCGAAAAGACAACCGTTCAAAATCAATATCCAGTTTTGACATCGTCGCAGCATAGAGGGATTATCTTACAAGAAGAGTATTTTTCCAGTCGTCAAGTTACTACAAATGATAACATTGGGTATTTTGTACTTCCAAGAGGGTATTTTACATTTCGAAGTCGGAGTGATAACGATGTATTTGTGTTTAACCGAAATGATATTATCGATAAAGGCATCATTAGCTATTTTTACCCCGTATTTACTTTGAAGAACGCTGATTCTGATTTTTTCCTTAACAGAATCAATAATGGAATTCAGCGACAGATATCTATTCAAGCTGAAGGCACTGGCCAACACGTCTTATCGCTGAAAAAATTCAAGAATATAGTTACTATGTTCCCTTTAGAAGCTGAGCAACAAAAAATCGGCACTTTCTTCAAACAACTCGACAACACTATCGCCCTTCATCAGCGTAAACTGGATTTGTTAAAACGATTAAAACAGGCGTATTTGCAGAATATGTTTCCTAAAAATGGAGAGAAAGCACCTGAGATTCGATTTACTGGTTTTTACGAGAATTGGGAACAGCATAAGTTGGGGGAACTAGTTAGATTTTACTCCGGGTTAACTTATTCTCCACAAAATATAGTTTCTGAAAATGGAACTTTTGTTCTCAGATCTTCTAATGTTAAAAACGGAGAAATAGTAGATGCAGATAATGTCTATGTTAATTCTTCAGTTGTAAACGCGGACAATGTTCAGAAGGGAGATATTATTGTTGTTGTCCGAAATGGTTCTAGAGATTTAATTGGAAAACATGCTCAAATAAAAAGAACTATGAATCATACTGTAATTGGTGCATTTATGACAGGGATTCGTTCGAAAGAATCAAATTTTATAAATGCTTTATTAGATACAATACAGTTTAAAATAGAAATTAATAAAAATCTAGGAGCAACCATCAATCAAATTACTACTGGTTCTTTCAAAAAAATGACTTTCTCAATAACAGAAAGTAGAAATGAGCAAGAAAAAATTGGACTATTTTTCATGACTCTGGACAATACTATCACCCAACATCAGAAGTACCTAGACCAACTAAAATCCTTAAAAATAGCTTTCCTAAAAAAAATGTTCATATAAAAAAGTATTACCTCCTAAAAATAGTTATGATGGAATCTAAATAACTATCTTTAGGAGGTATTTTGTATGCGAAAAAAGAAAAAGGATGTATTGTTTCATCAATATTTTGAAGAATGGTTGGAACTATACAAAGTTGGGGCGATTCGAGAAATTACATTGGATAAGTATCACGTAACACATCAGAGAATTATAGAATTAGCACCGAATCTACGCTTATCTGATTTAGATCGTAGGAATTATCAGATGCTTTTGAACGAGTACGCTCTTACTCATGAAAAACAGACAACTATGGACTTTCATCATCAAATCAAAGGGGCGATTCTTGATGCAGTTGACGAAGGTTTAATTGAGAAAAATCCTACTCGAAAAATTATTATTAAAGGCAAAAAGCCTTGCAAAAAGAAACCCAAATTTTTGAATCAATTTGAGTTACAATCTTTACTTAAGCAATTGGAATTAGATAAGGAAATTAACTGGGATTGGTTTATTCTGCTTATCGCAAAAACTGGACTACGTTTTTCAGAGGCTCTTGCCTTAACTCCACAAGATTTTGATTATTTCAACCAAAGTCTAACAGTAACTAAAACATGGAATTATAAAAAATCAAATGGTGAAATTCAACCCACAAAAAATGAGTCTTCAAAAAGAAAAATTCAAATTGATTGGCAGATTAGTATGCAATTCTCCCAATTAACCAAAAATATGAATGAAGATAGTTTGATTTTTGTGAATGGACGAGTGTTCAACTCAACAATCAATAAAAGACTTGAAGTGTTGTGTAAGAAAGCAAGTGTTCCGACCATTACTATACATGGTTTACGTCATACTCACGCATCTTTGTTACTTTTTGCAGGTGTTTCTATTGCGAGTGTTGCTAGAAGATTGGGGCATTCAAGTATGACAACCACTCAAGAGACGTATTTGCATATTATTCAAGAATTGGAAAATCAAGACAATGATAAAATTATTCGACATTTGAGTGCTTTAGTATAAGAAAAATCCCAGAAGATAATATGTCTTCTGGGAAATACAATTATATGAATATTTTACTTAGAAAAGCTTTTTTCATTTTTTTTAAAGCTTCATTTTTTTCTCGATGAAGGGTGATAATATCGTCAAGCTGTTTGAAAAAATTACCGATTTGTTGTTGTTCATTAGAATCTGGAATTGAAATTTTTGTTTCTAATATATTTTTGTTATACAAACGTTTTATCGTACTTCCTTCTAATCCTTGCCATTTTACTATTCTATAAAACTGCTTTAAAAAGGAGTTTTCAATTCTACCATCATGGTTTAGCCAAACAATATTTGAATCTTGAAAATATTCATCTTTTCCCGTGTATTCAACTACCCTTCCAATACTACCAGAAGCAGAAATTAATAAATCTCCTATTTTAGGATAAGGGTATTTTGCTTTGTATTCTTCAAAAAGTTCACGAGTGATAAACGCATCTGCCTTTGAACCAAAAGTCCCTATTTTGAAAAAAGGAACATCACCATTGTCATTTGTTTGCTCTTTAAAAATACGTTTATTCATCGCAACTGAACCTAAATCTCCTAATTTACGATGTTCCCATACCTCGTCAAAATCAGCAAAACGTATTTCAGGCACTTTCTCCCCATTTTTCGGGAACATCTTCTGCAAATACGCCTGTTTTAACTGTTTTAACAAATCCAGTTTACGCTGATGAAGGGCGATAGTGTTGTCGAGTTGTTTGAAGAAAGTGCCGATTTTTTGTTGTTCCGTTGTATCTTTAGGTACAAGACTGGAAAAATCTGAAATTTGCTTTAAAGAAATATGTTTAATAGCATTCCCAACTGATAGCGTCCGCATTTTACTTAAGAAAGTGTTACTAGAAGTTATTTGATATATAAATTCCAATTGATTGGATTTTATTCTCCCAACTCTTTGTGCTAGCAAAGCTTTGCTATTACTGAATATAGCGCTTTTACCCAAATTAACACCATCCATCGTAACTAAAATGTTTTTTCCACTTAGATTATACTTTTGTATTGTCTCATTATCAGAAATACTAATTCTATTCGTCACAACATTTTGTGATCTAGAACTATCTGATATGTCTTTATTTGTAATTACTAGATATTCACCTTGATTATCAAAATCAGTACTACTAAATGCCTTTCCAGTAGTAACTTCTCCTAACTCTCCCAACTTACGCAGTTCCCAATCGTCAGTAAACCCTTTGAACCGCAATTCTGGAGCATTTTTAGTCATGCTTAAACACTCCTTTTGTTGCTTCAATTATATCTTTCGTTTCAGGAGTAACAGCGAGTTCATCTAACATAGCTAGAAAGTCAGTTTCTGTTTGTTTGATTTCAGCATTCAATTTTTGTATCTTATTGCTAACTTCAACAATATCGATGGGCTCAGCTTCTTCAAACGTATCAACATAACGAGGAATGTTTAGGTTGTACTCGTTCTCTTTAATCTC